>CAKTKX010000006.1 GCA_934572365.1 uncultured Oscillospiraceae bacterium | reverse complement strand
CGTACCCGTCGGGCAGACAGCCGGGGGATTGCATCGGGAGATCTCCCGATGCAATGGGGTACCCCATTGCGAATTTTCGGAGGCTATTAGGTGCATACACCAATGGTAGCAGATAACATCCTTCCTGTCAAGCATTTTCCCGGCGAATAATTTTCACTGTCTATGCCGTTGAATAAACCGCCGGACTATGCTATAATACTGTTTCTTCATAAAATGATTTCATCATTTTATGAAAGCCGTTTCACGGCAGACCGCCCAAAAATCTGTCAGGCAAACAGGAGGAAGCAACCGTGACCGTGCAAAAAGCGCAAAAAAGTGACATCGACAGCATAGAAAAGATTTACGACCGCATTCACGACGGCGAGGAACAGGGGCTTTCCACCATCGGCTGGATTCGGGGCGTCTACCCCACCCGAAAAACGGCGGAAGCCGCTCTGGAAAGAGACGATCTGTTTGTCATGGTGGACGACGGGAACGTGGTCGCCGCCGCTGTGATCAACCAGACCCAGGTGTCCGAATACAAGGACGCGGCATGGAAGCACGCCGCGGAAGGCCGCGAGGTCATGGTGCTGCACTGTCTCGTGGTTGACCCACTGAAAGGCGGAAAGGGATATGGCCGCGCTTTCGTCGCATACTATGAGGATTACGCAAAACAGCATGGCTGCCCCGCTCTGCGCATGGACACCAACGTGAAAAATAAGCGGGCGCGAAAGCTGTATCACACGCTGGGATACGAGGAAGTCGGCGTCGTGCAGTGCGTTTTCAACGGCATTCCCAATGTGCAGCTTGTGTGTCTGGAAAAATATCTGGGATAACAAAAAGCTCCCTTCCGACGGTCTTTCGCCTGTCGGAGGGGAGTCCTTTTTCAGTTTGCCGCTGTGTTGTCCTTATAGTAGTCCGTGTCCAGAATCAGATTGTTGATCCGCACGAACTGCTGCACCTTTTTGGCCATCGCGTCAAGGGTCTCGCTGCTGGCCTCCGCTTCACCGCCGGTGATGCTGAGAACACGCTTTGTCCCCGCGTCGTAGGCGATATCTCCGGATATCCAGCTGCCGTCGGAGAACAGCGCGTAGCCCTCATAGGTGGGGTCAAAGGCGTCCCGGCCTATGTAATCGTAGGGGCTGTCCACCCCCAGAAGATTCAGCATCGTGGGCAGGAGGTCGGAGGTGTTCAGCGTCTTGCTTACCTCCATGGGCTGCAAGTCCGCGCTCCAGATGAAGCAGGGCGTCCTTTCCAGCAGCAGCGCGTCGTCCACTCCGGAAAGGGCGTACAGGGATTCTTCGTCCTTGTAGCCGTAGGTGTAGTGGTCGGTGACGCCGATGATGACGGTGTTTTCCAGCTGCCCCTTGTCCTTCAGCTCCTCAAGCAGCCGGGCAAACAGGTCGTCCACCAGCCTGGCCTTGAGATAGGCGCAGTCCGTTTCCTCGTTGCCGGTCAGCCCCCGAAATTCCGGGTACTTTTTCAGCGCCCAATAGCTCAGGACTTCATTGTATTTGTAGCTCAAGTGGGCGGAGCGGGTAATGATAAAGTTCAGGGTCTGCTGTCCCTCCCGGAAGAATTCGGCGTTCAGGCCGGGATTGTCAAACAGCAGCTGATCGTCATACAGAAGGTCTTCCTCGTCCTCGCCGATGTAATCCCCATAGCAGACGTACTCCGAATATCCCATGGCGGGAGAGAACACCCCCCGGCTGTAGAAGCTGGGGTCGTTATAGTGGAAGGTCTTGGCGGAATACCCCTCCCGGGTCAGCAAATTGGCAAGAGACTGGCGGTAGGTGTTGGTGATGTAGTCGAAGGCGTAGCCGCCCTGACTGCTCAGGAACGAGCCGGTATTCACGCAGAATTCCGTATTGAAGGTACGGATGCCGCCGTAGCCCGGCGTGTAGAAACGGGTGAAGGAAATGCCCTCGGACATGAGCCGGTTCAGCGTGGGGGTATATTCCCCGATCATCCAGTCGTCCATGGACTCCATGAGTACCAGAACCACGTTTTTCCCTTCCAGCAGGCCGGTCATTTCGTTGTCTCCGCCCACGGTTCGACCCGCAAAATAAGCGTTGATCTCCGCCTTCCCTGCCTTCTGCGCTGCGGCGTAGCTTGGCGTCAGGGGGTAGATGCCGTTTTTGTAGATGTCCTTTTCCAGCGTCTGATACAATCCGCAGACCTGATACAGCCGGTGGGCGTTGAACATGTTGTCATAGGCCGCCTCCGCAGACTGGACTCTGCCGTAGTCGGAGGAGGCGTAGCGGATGTCGCCGTCCTGCAAAAACACCGCCTGGGGCAGGCAGGCCGCGCCTACCGACGCGGCAACGGCAACCGCCGCAGCCGCGACGCCGGTTGACCATTTCTGCTTCCATTTGGGAAATTTCACCAGAATCACAACGCCCTGCGCCGTCAGCGCCGCCAGCCCCAGCCACCAGCCGATGGGGTAGCTCAGCAGGACGGAAAAATAGTCCGACCCTTCGGAGGCATAGCGGAAATCCGACAGCCACATCATCTCGGAAAACAGGTAAAAATACCCCGTCTCCACGGCGGCATAAATCGCGGCGGCGAAATACAAAATGCCGTATGCCACTCTGCCCGCCTTGACCGGAAGCAGCCTGACGAAGCCGCTTAAAATCGCCGCCCACAAAGCGCCGAAGGCCAGCGGCCAGAGCTGCGCCGGCCGGAATTCCTCGGTATTCAGGGATAAAAAGAAAAAGGCAAACACTTCCACCAGGAAGAAAGACAGCGGCACAAAAAGGAAATGCACACGCTGCTGCGTTTTCGGTTTGCCTAACGTCCTATCCATGTAAATGATCCGCTCCTTTATCGAAACTTGAGGAACTTCTGACTAAATCGACGAGAGCTGACAGCGAGAGATTTTCTTCTAGACGAAGGGTTCAAAAGTGGAGGAATACTGTATGTATTTCCCACTTTTGAACCCGCACGGATAGAAGAGAAGATCCGCTGTTCAGCCGAAGGCGATTTAATCAGAGGTTCCTCCGCGTATTGTATCACAAAACGGCGGAAATGTACACTTAAGAATCCCCTATATCGATATTTTTCACAAAAAATTTATTTTCCTCTTGTAAAATCTTCCTAATTGACGTATACTTAATGCAACTTTGAAGAAATCAGTAAGGAGAGAGGACACCCATATGGATTTGATTACCGTCCGTGACCTGTTCAAAAACACCGAAAAATATGCCGGCGCCGAAGTGAACGTCGGTGGCTGGGTGCGAAACCGCCGGGGCAGCAAGCAGTTTGGCTTCATCGTCCTGAACGACGGCACTTATTTCACCCCCGTGCAGGTGGTGTATAACGACACCCTGGAAAATTTCCAGGAGATTTCCAAAATCAACATCGGCGCCGCCCTGATTGTTCGCGGTACGCTGGTTCTCACCCCGGACTCCAAGCAGCCCTTTGAGATTCAGGCCGAGCAGATCACGGTGGAAGGCTCCTCCACCGGCGACTACCCCCTCCAGCCCAAGCGCCACTCCATGGAGTTCCTGCGCACCATCAACCATCTGCGTCCCCGCACCAACACCTTCCAGGCGGTGTTCCGCGTCCGCAGCCTTGCCGCCATGGCCATTCACCAGTTCTTCCAGGATCGGGACTTTGTCTATGTCCACACGCCCCTGATCACCGGCTCCGACTGCGAGGGCGCGGGAGAAATGTTCCAGGTCACCACCCTTGACCTGAACAACGTCCCCAAGACCGAGGACGGCAAGGTCGACTACACCCAGGACTTCTTCGGCAAGCCCACCAACCTGACCGTTTCCGGCCAGCTCAACGGCGAGACCTTCGCCATGGCTTTCCGCAACATCTACACCTTCGGCCCCACCTTCCGGGCGGAGAACTCCAACACCACCCGTCACGCCGCCGAATTCTGGATGATCGAGCCGGAAATCGCCTTTGCCGACCTGGAAGACGATATGGAACTGGCCGAAGCCATGATCAAGTATATCATCTCCTACGTTCTGGAACATGCTCCCGAAGAGATGAACTTCTTCAACGAATTCATCGACAAGGGGCTGCTGGATCGGCTGCACAACGTCCTGCACAACGAGTTTGGCCGCATTACCTACACCGACGCCGTGGCGCTGCTGGAGAAGCACAACGACGAATTTGAGTACCCCGTCCATTGGGGCAGCGACCTGCAAACCGAGCACGAGCGCTTCCTCACGGAGAAGGTGTTCAAGAAGCCCGTCTTCGTCACGGATTACCCCAAGGAGATCAAGGCGTTCTACATGAAGCTGAACCCCGACGGCAAGACCGTGGCCGCCATGGACTGCCTGGTTCCCGGCATCGGCGAGATCATCGGCGGCAGCCAGCGTGAGGACAACTTCGACATCCTGGAAAACCGCATCAAGGAGCTGGGCATGAAGCCGGAGGACTACGCCTTCTATCTTGACCTGCGCAAGTATGGCTCCGCCCGTCACGCGGGCTACGGCCTGGGCTTTGAGCGCTGTGTCATGTACCTCACCGGCATGGGCAACATCCGGGACGTGCTTCCTTTCCCCAGAACCGTGGGCAACTGCGACCTGTAATTGCAGCACCATCGATTGCAAAAGGCGAACCGTTTCATACGGTTCGCCTTTTTAAGTAAGCCCACTCTGGTTGGAAAAGCCTTCAGCTTGCTTTTCCAGCCAGCTATAGATTTCCCGTTTCGTTTTCAGTTCCACTACCTTGCCCCGATATGGTTCCAGCCCGGCACGGATTTGCGGGAGATTTACCCGGTAGAATTTCCTTGTCCAAACCAGCAATTTCAGGAGTGACCGCAGCGTTTCGTTTCTTCTTCCGGTTTTCTTCCATTTCCGCACAAAAAACCGTCGGACAATTCGCAGACGGCAAAGAAGAGGCGGCGTTGTCAGCAGGCAGATCACATCCGCCTGGGCAAAGGCCTGTCCCAGCCAGGAATGCTGCACACCCTCCAGTATCCAGTCGTCGCACTCCAGTATTTCCTCCAGCATCCGTCCCCGTTCGTCAGGACTGCGCTTTGAATTGTAACTTCCGGCCGAATTGTCCCAGAACAACTCATCCAGCTCCCAAGCCGGAATTCCCAGCCGTTCGGAGAGCTGCTTCGCAAGGAAGGTCTTCCCCGAGCCGCTGGCGCCGATAATGTGAATCTTCATAGTCATCTCCATAGGAAAAACCGCCCGAAAGAAACATCCTTCGGGCGGAGACTCATTTTGTGTCGGATTACACAGCCAGGAAGAACTTCACCAGGAACAGAGCGGAGATCACGTAGGTCAGGACGGAAACTTCCTTGGCCTTGCCGCCGAAGATCTTCATGATGGTGTAGGAAATCAGACCCAGGCCGATGGCGTGGCCGATGGAGCCGGAGATGGGCATACCGATGAGCATCAGCGCCACGGGAACCATCTGATCCATATCGTCGAAGTCGACCCGCTTCAGACCCTGGAGCATCAGGATGCCCACGTAGATCAGAGCAGCGGAGGTGGCAGCGGCGGGGATGATGGCAGCGATGGGGGCGATGAAGATGCAGGCCAGGAACAGCAGGCCGGTGACAACGGCGGTCAGACCGGTGCGGCCGCCGGCCTCAACACCGGAAGCGGACTCGATGAAGGTGGTGATGGTGGAAGTACCGGTGCAGGCGCCGGCGATGGTGCCGATGGCGTCAGACAGCAGGGCTTCCTTCATGTTGGGCATATCGCCGTTCTGATCCACCATACCGGCGCGGGAGGCGGTGCCGACCAGAGTGCCGATGGTGTCGAACATGTCAATGATGCAGAAGGTGATGATCAGGGTGATGGCGGTGAACCAGCCGATTTCCATGAAGCCGGCGAAGTTGAACTTGAACAGGGTGACCTGAGCCATATCGGCGAAGGGAGGCAGGAAGGAAGCGGTAGCCAGGGAGGCGAAGGGGTTGGTGTGCAGGAAGGCGAAGGAGCCGATCCAGTAGATCACGGAAGCGACGAGCATACCGTACAGCACGGAGCCCTTGATGCCCTTCTTGGACATCGCCAGGATGACAAACAGGCCGACAAACATGGTCACAACGGTCAGGATCATGGTGGCGAAACCGGCGTCGCCCATGTTGCCCTGGAGATAGCTGGGAGTCAGTGCGCCAAAGAAGTCACGCATGACATAGAAGGGAGTGGTGAAGCCGTTGCCCTCTGCGTAGATGCCCACGTTGGAGCCAAGGCCGATGTTCATCAGCATCAGGCCGATGGCGGGAGAGATGCCCAGACGGATGCCAAGGGGAATGGCCTCCACGATCTTCTCGCGGACGTTGAAGATGGACAGGACAACGAAGACGATGCCCTCCAGCAGGATGATGACCAGAGCGGCCTGGAAGGAAGCCACATAAGTCATACCGGTCATGGCAACGATGTTGCCGACGACCACGGCAAAGAAGCTGTTCAGACCCATACCGGGAGCCATTGCGAAGGGCTTGTTGGCCAGGAACGCCATGCAGAACGTACCGATGGCAGACGCGATGCAGGTTGCCAGGAACACGCCGTTCCACAGATCCTGTCCGGCGGCGCCGAAGCCGGTGAGCAGGTTCGGGTTCAACGCGATGATGTAGGCCATCGTCATGAACGTCGTGAGGCCAGCCACGACCTCAGTCTTGACGGTGGTCTTGTTCTCGGAGAGCTTGAAAACTTTCTCTAACATAGTATCGACCTTTCTTTTTAGTTTTCCGGCAAAGCCGGTGGAAAAGTACAGTTCCATTGTAACATTTTACAAAAATAATACAATACAGAAGACAACACAAACTTGTGAACAAATTATGTCCTGTTTTCGTCGTTTTGACAAATACCCGCTTTTCCCGGCGTTTTATAGGGCAATTCCTTTGAATTTTCACCCGGTTGGGAAACGTATCTATGAACAGCCGCTTCCACCGCGCCGGAATATACATGAATTTTTAAGGAGCTTCCCCGAAAAATCAGGGAAGCTCCTTGTTGCTAAGATTCTGTTTTTGGTTGTTTTTACTGCTTCGGCGCACGTTTCCGGCAAAGATAAATGTCCAGCTTTTCCTTCATGTTCTCCGGCATTTCCCGGGCAACGGGACACCGGACGGCATTCGCCATACGCTCCGCGAAGGCGATGAGGAACGCCGTATCCGCCGCCATCTGCTCGCCCTTCATCAGCGCCATGGTGTCATAGCGGTTGTGAATGGTACCCGTCTGATGGGACGCGATACGGGCAAAGGACACCGCCGGGACGCCCTTGTCGGCAAAGGGCGTGGAGTCGCTGGAATACACGTCCTGCTTCACCTCCACCGGGAAGCCAAGCTCGTCGCCCAGGTAGGAAATATAGTGGCACAGCCTTTCCTCGCCGGTGACGCAGGAGATAAATTTGCCCATGATGCAGCCGATCATGTCCAGATTGATGTTCAGCACGCAGTTTTTGAGCGTTTCCTCGTCAGCGCAGTAGGCCTTGGAGCCAAGCAGTCCCCGTTCCTCGCTGCCACACCAGATGAAGCGCAGGCTGTAGCGGTGGGGATGCGTCGCGAAATACTCCGCAATGCCCAGCAGTCCTACGGAGCCGGACATATTGTCGTAAGCGCCCTGGGACAGGGGCGTGGAGTCATAGTGGGCGGTGAAGGCGATATACTCGTCCACCTCTCCTGGCATGTCCAGGACGACGTCGTGAGACTGGCCGGTATACTCCTCCTGCTTCAGCGTGATTTTCGCCGTGGACACGTCCTTGCGAATCAGCTCCACCGCATCTTTGGCATTGATATTTACGCCGGGAATCCGGTTTCCGTTGTGGACATAGGCGCGCAGCTCCCGCTGGTCAATGTCCCGGTCGGCGTAGTTGACGCTTCCGTCATAGGTGACGAAGCCCACCGCGCCGTTTTCCAGCAGATCGTGATACATCCAGTAGCTCAGATAGCCGTCGATCATCACGATTTTCCCCCGGCACCGGCTCAGTGCATAGGAGCTGGAATCCCGCAAGTAATAGAACGGCGCTTCCACCTCTCCGCTTCCGGCGCACAGATAGCCCTTGCAGGTCACCTCCACGCCATCCGCCTGAAAAACCGCCTCCTGCATCGTAGACATCGGCACATCAAAGGGTACGATCTCAGCTTTCAGTCCAAACCCGGCAACCTTGTCCTGCAAATACTGCGCCGTGCGCAATTCCTCCGGGCTTCCGCCGGTGCGGATATAAGCCGTATCCGCAAAAATCTTCATAATCTGTTCCGCATTCATAGCGTTTCCTCCTTTTTCTCTGCTGCCGCCATTCCTGCGGCGTAGGCCGTTGCCCAGGCGATTTGCAGGTTGAAGCCGCCGGTGTAGGCGTCGCAGTCGATGACCTCCCCGGCAAAATACAGGCCGGTCACGAGCTTGGACTCCATGGTTTTGGGGTCGATTTCCGATACCTTCACGCCGCCGCTGGTGATGATCGCCTCGGACATGGGGCGCTTGCCGGTGATGTCTATGGGGAAGGCTTTCAGCAGCTCCACCAGAGCGCGGCGCTTCTGCTTCGTCAGGGAATTGGCCTGCATGTCCGGGGCGATGTCCAGCCTGCGCAGCACCACGGGAATCATGCTCCGGGGCAGCAAATCCACCAGAGCATTTTCCATGCTCCGGTTCTGATACTGCTCCAAATCCCGCAGAATGCGGGCTTCCAGCTTTTCACTCTCCAGGGCGGGCTTCAAGTCCAGCACCAGGCAGCAGCCCTCCCCTTTTAAGTGGCAGCTCGCTGACAGCACCGTGGGACCGGAGACGCCGAAATGGGTAAACAGCAGCTCGCCAAAGTCCTTGTACAGCACCTTTCCCTTGGCGTTCATCAGCTTGACGCCCACGTTCCGCAGGCTCAGCCCCTGCATTTCCTGGCAGTCGTTCCCCGCCGTTTCCAGCGGCACCAGGCTTCCCTCCGGGGAGGTGACCGTATGCCCCAGAGCGGCGGCAATGCCGTAGCCGTCGCCGGTGGAACCGGTGGCCGGATAGGAAGCGCCCCCGGTAGCAAGGATCACCCAATTTGCGGCGATTTCTTCATTTTGGGTTCTCACCCCGGCAGCACGCCCGTCCCGGGTGAGAATTTCCTTGACCCGGGCGGTTTTTACGGCGATTTTCTGCCTGTGCAGCTCCGATTGCAGGCAGTCCAGAATGGACTGGGATTTGTCCGTCACCGGGAAAACCCGGTTTCCCCGCTCGGTTTTCAGGCGGCATCCACGCTCCTCAAAAAAGGCCATCGTCTTTTCCGGCGGGAAGGCCGTCATGACGCTGTAGAGAAACCGCCCGTTCCGGGGGACGTTCTGCAAAACCTCCTGGGAAGCGCAGTTATTGGTCACGTTGCAACGGCCCTTGCCGGTGATCAGAAGCTTTCTGCCCAGACGGTCGTTTTTTTCCAGAAGCAGCACCTTCTGCCCCCGTTTGGCCGCCGTAATGGCCGCAAACATGCCCGCCGCGCCGCCGCCGATCACGATCCCGTCATAGCCCATCAGCCGTCCACCCGCTTCTCATACACATCGTATTCTTCCCAAATTCGCTCCAGATTGGCAAAGGTTTTGGACAGTTCCTTCTCCTTTTGGGCAGCGACGGCGACAATCAGAGCATTGACAATGCTCAGCGGCGCCACAAGGGAGTCCACCAGGCTGACCATGTCGCTTTTGGCGATCAGCACATGGTCGCAGTTGCTGCCCAGGGGGGACAGCTTGCTGTCCGTAATGCCGATGACCGTCGCACCGGCGGAACGGCAATACTTTGCGCCCTTGGTCGTGGTAGAGGAATACCGGGGGAAGGAGAAGGCAATGACCGCGTCGCTGCTGTTTACGCTGACGATCTTCTCAAACATCTCCCCCGCCCCAAACCCGGAAACCACGTGGACATTGTTGAACATATAATTTAAGTAGTACCCCAGGAAATTCGCCAGCGGCTCCACGGAACGGACGCCCAGAATGTACACCCGTTTGGCCTTCAGAATGGCGTTCACGGCGGCGGAAAACTCCTCCCGGCTCACCATTTCCTCCGTCTGGCGGATTTTTTCCATGTCAGAACGGAGCACTGTGGAAACCACATCCTGATCGCCCAGACGGTCGTTGGCAACCTCAATACGCTGCACGGAGGTCAGGCGGTTGAGCACCATTTCCTGCATGGCCTTCTGCATACTGGGGTAGCCGTCAAACCCCAAGTCAACGGCGAACCGAACCACCGTGGACTCAGATACACCCACCGTTTTTCCTAGGCGGTTGGCCGTCATAAATGCGGCCTTGTCGTAGTCCTCCGTAATGTAACGTGCGATCCGCTTCTGCCCCTTGGAAAAGGTGGGTTCCTTCTCCCGCAGAGTGGACAATATATCGTAACTCATAGCTGCCTCCTTGCGCGGCGCTGTATCGTTTTTTATGGCCATCGGTCAGGCAATCGCCCGTTTCTGCCGAAAAGCCGCCTTATAGTATACTAGCAAAATCGAAGGCATTTTGCAAGAGACAACCGTAAAAAATGCAGGAATATTTCACACAGGGTCGGAAATTACCGGTGTCTGTACCAGTTCTGCAACCTCTGCCTCCGTTAAATACCGCCACTTCCCCACCGGGAGGTCTCCCAAACGGAGATTTCCCTCCTGAATGCGGCGCAGCCGGGTGCAGTGCATTCCGGCGGCGTCGCACATCCGCCGCACCTGACGGTTGCGGCCTTCATGGATGGTCACACGGAACTTTGCCGACTGCCCCTCCGCTTTCAGGAGCTTCACCTTGGGCGGGCGGATGGTGTAGCCGTCCAGCGTGATGGGCTTCGCCAGGCGGCGCTCCCCGCCGGGCGCGTAGCCGGTGACCCAGACGTCATAGGTCTTCTCCACCTCATGCTTGGGGTGCATCAAGGTGTTGGCGAACGCGCCGTCATTGGTCAGAAGCAGAAGCCCTTCGGAATCCATGTCCAGCCGCCCGACGGGATACACCCGCGCGCCGCAGTCCGCCACAAGCCCGGCCACGTCCGGCCGTCCCTTTTCGTCAGACAAGGTGGTAACGTAGCCCCGGGGCTTATTGAGTAAGATGTACACGTTCCTTTCCCGGGCGGCCAAAGGCTGCCCCGCCACCCGGATATCGTCGGTTTCCGGGTCGGCGCTGTCCCCCAGAGAAGCGGGGACGCCGTTGACGCTCACCTGCCCCGCCCGGATCAGCTCCTCCGCCTTCCGCCGGGAGGCCATGCCCCGGGCGGAGAGTATTTTCTGCAAACGTTCTTTCATGGTTCTTCCTCCCCGCATGGTCATCCGGGAGCGGCTGAATTGCCGCTCCCTCTGTGAAAGAGTTTCTGCCAGAAGCTCTTTTCCTCCGGCTGGGTCTGCTCGATGGTCGCGCCGTAGACGGTAGGGACCTTTCCCACGGCCTTGCCCTCTATCAGCACATACACGACCCCCGCGTCCGCCCCTTCCACTGCCGGGGCATAGACAAACCCCGGGCCGGGCAGCGCCAGGCAGGGGTGTTCCTCCGGCGCAACGGGATAGTCAAAATCCTCTGCCGCCAGCACCTCCACCCGCCGTTCCTCGCCGCCCACGACCTCCAGGGTTCCCACCCGGTCGCCCTGATTCACGACACGCTGAATGGCGTACCGGGAGAAGCCCTCCTCCATCAGCGCGGCATGGTCAGCCCAGTCGCCGGGGTCGTCGATGGTCACGGCGATGACACGCCGCCCGTCTCTCGTAGCGCTGGACACCAGGATCCGGCCGGCGGCCTTGGTAAAGCCGGTTTTCACCCCGTCGGCGCCTGCCACCCGCCACAGAAGCTTATTGTGGTTGGTCAGATACCGCTCCCCCACCTTGACGTTTTTGGCGGAAACGGTCTTGTAAAAAATGGGATTTTCCATGGCGTAGGCCGCCAAAGTCCCCAGATCCCTCGCCGTGGAGTAATGGCCGGGGCTGTCCAGGCCGTTGGGATTTTCAAAGTGCGTGCCGGTCAGGCCGAGACTGCGCGCCTTGTCGTTCATCAGCGCCGCGAACCCCTCCACGGTGCCGCCGCAGTAAATGGCCAGCGCCACGGCGGCGTCGTTACCGGAGGACAACATCAGCCCGTAAAGCAGCTCCTGCAAGGTAAGCACCTCCCCCTCTTTCAGATACATGGAGGAACCCTCGATGCCCACCGCTTCCTTGGGGATACGCATTCTGTCCAGGACGTTGCACTGCTCGCAAACGATCAGCGCCGTCATGATTTTGGTGGTGCTGGCAATCAGACTGCGCTCCGTGGGATTTTTCTCATAAAGCACCCGGCCGCTGACGGCGTCCACCGCATACGCCCGCCGGGCGGACACGGCATCCGCCCTCACAGGCAAAAACAGGACGGCGGCCAGCAATGCAGCCGCCGTCCCGGCGAAAATTCGTCTCATTTCTTCTCACCCGTGGCTATTGTGTCCCATTTGATGGAAACTATGCGTCACGGGTTACCGCGCAGATCAGTCTTTCTTCTTGGCGTCAAGATAGGCGGTGAGCTTGTCCAGCGTGTCCGGCACCATTTCCACAATGCGGTCTGCGGTGGAACTGGCAGGCTCCGCCACGGGCATCATGCGCACGTTGCCATCCTTGACAATGAGGAAGCAGATGGGCGTCACCTTGACGCCGCCGCCCACGCCGCCGCCAAAGGGATTGTCACCGGCCGCCGTCTTCTTGGTGAAGTCGGAACCGCCGCCGCCAAAGCCGACGCTGACCTTGGACACGGGGATGATCGTCACGCCGTCGGGCGTGGAGATGGGTTCGCCGATGACGGAATTCACGTCCACCATCTCACGAATCTTCTGAATGGTACTTTCAAGCATATTGGGAATCTGGCTCATGGGTAGCACCGCCTTTTCGTTTTTTCTGAAGTGTTAGAAATTCTTTCAGCGCCCGGATGCCGTACACGATGGCAAGACCCAGAAGTCTTCCCAGGGTAACGGTCAGATCCAGCCGCGCAATGACCAGTGTTTCGGACGCGGTAAAGTCGCATTCGACCTCCACATCCCGTTTTTTTATCACAAACAGCCGTTCCAGCTGGGGCATCAGATTGCCCACCGCCGCCCAGGCTTTTCCGTAGTTGACCGCAAGGTCGCAGGGGTCGCCCCCCGCCAATATCAGCTTCAGCTCCAGGCGGTTCACCCGCAGCTTCCGCCGGAAATCTCCCAGAAAGTTCAGCGCAACCTTCACCAGCGGCAAAAAGTCCAGCAAACTGCCGCCTTTTTCTTTCGCATCCGCCGAAGGCTCCTGTTTGGGGGGCTGGGGCGGATTTGGAAGGGGTTCTTCCTGTTTTTTGGGCTGTTCCGCCGCCTGTTTCGCAGACTTCGGCTTTTTTTCCTTCTTTTTCCGGGGGAACAGGGTCAGCCGGACGGGGCCTGCAATAACGCGCAGCAGCGCGCCCTCCCCGCTGTACCGGGCGCTGACGCCCAAGGGCAGAATTCCCAGAAGGAGTATCACGCCCAGCGCGATCCACCAGCCCATTATGCTTCCTCCCCGGTGGATGGCTGCTCGGGCAGCTCCACCGGCTCGCCAAAGGTGATCTTCTCAATGGGGGGCAGCTCTTCCAGAGAGCTGAGACCGAAGGTACGCAGAAAATCCGGCGTCGTCTTATACTGGATCGGGCGTCCCGGAACGTTCAGACGTCCCGCCTCCTCGATGAGCTTTTTATTTAGAAGCGCCGCCACGGAATAGGCGCTGTCCACACCGCGAATCTGCTCCACCATGGCCTTCGTCGCCGGTTGATAATATGCGATGATTGTCAGGGCTTCCAACTGGGAGGAAGACAGCTTCGGGGGCTTTCTTGTTTCCAGCGCTTTTGTCACATAGTCCGCCATCTCCCCGGAGGACACCATCTGGTAGCCCTTTTCCAGCTTGAGAATGCGGATTCCCCGGCGCTCAAAGGCATATTTGTCCGCCAGATCGTCGGCGGCCTTTTCCACATCCGACGCGTCCGTTTCCAGCGCGGCAGACAGTCTTCCAACATCGATCCGCTCGCCCGCGGCAAAGAGAATGGCCTCAATGGCACGCTGTAACTGTTCCGATTCCATCAGGTCATCTCCTCTCTTGGGTGCTTGTCCAGCAGACGGACGTTGGGGTTCTCCCCGCCGGGGTCGTCCTCCAGCGTCACGGAGTTCGTCTTACACAAATCCAGGATGGCGAGGAAGGTCGCCACCACCTCGGAGCGGCTCCGGCTGCCCCGGAACAGATTTTTCAGCCGTTCCACGCCCCGCAGAAGCAGCTGACGCAGCACCTCGCCGGTTTTCCGGCCGATGGGGTACGGCTCCTTTCCCACGATGCCCCGGAAATTCGCCGTTGGCGGGGGCAGCTGGCGCTGACTGCGCTCGGCAATGATGTCCAGCGCCCGAAGCAGGTCAATCACGTCGTGCTGATAGCGGTAGCCCTGCTCTTTGCGCAGGGGTTCCGGCTCCTTGGTGAACAGGCACCGGCCGATCTCGTTTCTCGGCTCCAGCACCGCCACGGCCTGCCGGATCTGCTCCATGGCTTCCTTCCGCTTCCGCTCCACCAGAGACTGGCGCAGCAGATCCAGCTCGCTTTCCGCCTCGGCCTGTTCCGCCGCCGACAGGAGCATTTTGGTTTTGATCAGCATCAGGTGGGACGCCATGGTGATGAACTCGCTGGCGATCTCCATATCCATTCGCTTCATTTCATCCAGATATCCCAGGTACTGCTCCAGGATCGCGGAAATGGACACATCCTGAATTTCGATTTTATTCTTGCTCAGCAGCTCAAAAATAACATCCAGCGGCCCCTCAAAATCCTCCAGCACGTCGGACTTGGTATGGACGATGCCCTCCAGACGGTATTGCGGTTCTCCCATAGCGGCTTCCTTTGCTAAATCTAAATCAATACATACTTGCAGACATTATAGCATTCTTTTCCCCCGTTCGCAACCCTAATATTCCATTAACTTTCATGAACTTTCTTTCAGAAAATATTGCATTTTTCGATTTTGTGTGGTATCATGTTTGTAACCGAAATTCGGAGGGATGAGAAGTGGCAAAACGGAATCGTTATCGTGAGATGGAGAGTTTGATGACCAAGGTCATCATTGGCGACGCACTGGTATTTGTGCTGTATTTGCTTTTCGCCGGTCTTGGCTTGACCGTTCTGAAGGTGGCTACCGCCATTATCGCCATTCTTGGTTCCCTTTTATGCCTGGGCTGGCTGGTCATCACCGGCGAGTTCTCCCGCCGCCGGAGTCTGTGGATGGTAACGGGCTTTATCGCAATCGTTCTGTGCGTGCTGGTGTCCCTGCTTCTGGGCTATCCCGGCCCCGCGCCTACCGTGTAATTTACATCTAAAAAAGCGGCAGCTTCGGCTGCCGCTTTTTTATTGGGGAATTATCTGTAGAACGTATTTCCTCCGATAAACTCCCGCACCAGGCTGGTGGGGGGAATTTCGTCGTCTACGTCCGCTTCCTGAATGTAGTTCAGGATCTTGACGATGTTGCGCACCTCGTCGTAGCACTCGTCCTCCGGCTGGACTGCGGTGAGCAGAGGGAAAATGTGCTTTTTCAGTACCGCCAGCTCGTAGAGCGTGGAGCTGTTGAAAATCACATCGGCGTTCTCCTGATAGGGGAAAATCCACCGCTTTTCCCCCCGCTGAACGCTGTCCCACATAGAAAGCGTATGCTGCACCGACGCGCCGCGAGTTTCGTAGTCCCGGACGATGCGCCGCAGGAGCCGCAGATAGCTGGTGGGAATGCGGTTGTGATTGTCCAGGTTCAATGGCAGCAGCGGGCTGACGTAAAGACGGAAAATCAGCTTTTTGTCCACGCTTTCCGGCAGCATGGCGGGGTTTAGGCCATGAAGCCCCTCCACGATGATGACGGAATCCGCTTCCAGACGCAGCCGTTTGCCCCGCCATTCCCGCTTCCCGGTGAGGAAGTTGAAGGACGGAAGCTCCACCTCCCCGCCCGCCAGCAGCGTCGCCATGTCCTCCCGGAACAGGGCGCAGTCAATGGTGTTGATGTGCTCCAAGTCCAGCTTGCCGTCGGGGCCGGGAGCGATTTTGTCCCGGTCGATGTAATAGTCGTCCAGGCTCATGAGGATGGGCTTTTTCCCATGGACGCGGAGCTGGGTGGCAAGACGGTTTGCCGAGGTCGTCTTGCCCGAGGAACTGGGGCCTGCCAGCAGCACGGCCTTTGCCCCCCGCTGGCACACCTGATCGGCCACCTGGGAAAACCGTTTTTCGTGCAGGGCTTCGTTGACACGGATCAGCTCCCGGATGCGTCCGGAATTCGTCAGGTCGTTGAGGTCGGCCACCGTCTGGCACTCCATCAGCTCGCCCCAGCGCTCACCCTCGTTATAAACACTGAAAAAGTTGGGCATGGGCGGCACCTTGGCGCAGATTTCCGGGTTGCCGTCGTCCGGGTAGACGAACACGAAGCCGCCGTCCGCCGGGAGAATGTCCCACACCGTCAGATATCCGGTGGAGGGCATCATCTCTCCGTAGTAATAGTCGGCGAAACCTGCGTAGGCGTACTCGTCGAAATAGTCTGCCGTCCGCCAGGATAGGAGCCTTGCCTTGTCGGTCTGCCCATCCTCCCGGAACCGGTCGATGGCCTGCTGCAATTTTACCCGGCGGCGGATCAGGGGAATATCCTGCTCCACCAATTCATTTACCCGCGCCTTCAGGGTCGAAGCGGAAAAATCCTTTGCCCCCGCAACGCTGATGTACACACTGGAGCCAAGGGTGCAGGTCATTTTTGCCGTTGCCTCCGGCCACAGCTGCCCCATGGCCAGGAAAATGGCAAACTGCGCCGTGCGGATATAGCACTCCTTGCCCGCCGGGTCGGCGTAGCGGAGCAGACGGATTTCGCCGTTGGACGCCGCCATTGCCCGGCGCATGGACGGACGGTCGGCCTCCGCTTCTTTTTGCCGCACGGGAATATAATTTAATGTAAAGACCTCACCGGCGATTTTCGCGGCAATAGGTCTTTTCGTCAAGGCGCTTGCGTCCAGCCCCAACTGCTTCACCAGCTCCAACAGGCTCTGTCCCGGCTGTGGCAGCACCTTCCGTCCATCCATTCTCAAATCCATAACTGTTACCTCCTTGGGGAAATTGCACAAAACGTGTGCTATATTATAGCACACGTTTATATTTTCTGCAAGATTTATTTTGATCTTGTCTTGCACCGCCGCAGGAGCAGGTATCCCACCACGCCGACAATAAGCAGCGCCGCCATCCATGCCGGTCTTGTCCAGGCGGGAGTGGTGACGAAAATGGCCGTGGGGCCGTCCGCGCCGCCGATGATGCCGATGGCCGCCGCGCTCCCGTTCTGCACAAGCTCGCGGTGCAGAATGAAATAGCCGATCAGGGAAACGACGCCGTCGTACAACAGCCGCACGCCCCCGATCGCCCCAATTCCCAGAAACAGAAAGCGCCACGGGCTTTTCCGGTAGGCATAGTCCTTCATCTGCTCGTTGAGATCGGCGGCTGCTTTCGCCGGGGTGCCAAGCTCGGCGTAGATTTCCTCGTCGGTCTGGCCTGCCTCCCGGCGGGCGGCTATGGAGCTTTGGAAGTCGCTCATGACCCTGGCCTTTATCTTCAGGGGCAGGTTCAGACGCCGCTCCACCGCGTTCACATATTTCTTCATTTTCTTTTCCGCCTGGGTCATGGTTCTTGTCCTCCCTGCAAAATAGCGTTTACCGTATTCTCAAATTCCCGCCAGACGCGCTGACGGCGAAGATTCTCCGCCCGCCCGGCCTCTGTGGCTTCGTAAATTTTCTTCGGTGCCGCGCGCCCCTCCCCGGTTGACCATTGGGAGCGGATCATGCCGTCGTCCTCCAGGCGGTACAAAATCGGGTACAGCGTCCCTTCCTTCAGAGAAAACCGCCCCTGGGAGGACAGTTTCAGCTCCGACAGCAGCTCATAGCCGTAGGCCGGCTTTGCGCAGATCAGCTTCAGCACCAGCATTTCCAGCACGCCCTTTTTCAATTGCTGGGCAAATCTGTCCTCCATCGGCTCCCCTCCTATTTAGTATTGCTAAGTATTTGTAATATAGCATTCTTTCCTGGTTTTGTCAAGCGACAAAGAGACTTGTTTGACGGGTGGTCGTAAAACAGTTGATGGAGCGTATCCGTGCAGATACGCTCCATTTCCCGTGACGCCATACGCAGCCCCTTGGCTCTCCCCTTGGGAGAGCTGTCACCGAAGGTGACTGAGAGGGTTTTGCACCCTCGTTCCCCTCTCCGTCCTCGCTGCGCTCGGCCACCTCTCCCACAGGAAGAGGCAAGGGGTGCTGGCGCAGCAGATTATCCCAGCTTCGTCAGTGTGGTTCCCGGATAATAGTGCGCCAGAATTTCCGGGCAGGTGCTTCCGGTGACCGCCATGGCGTCCGCGCCGTATTGGCTCATGCCCACCCGGTGGCCGTAGCCTCTGGTGGTGATGATGACGGTGTCCCCGGTGGTGGATATGGAAAACGCCGTGGAGCGCAGACCCAGCAAAGAACGAAGCTCCGTTCCCCTGTAGCTCATCCCGCCGATGACAATGGTATCAACGCCGCCGCCATCGGTATAGGTCACGTCCCGGAACCAACCTCCCGGGCTGCCGCTGAGGGTAACGCCCAGAGCATCCTGAAAGGCTTCCGCCGAAAAGCGCACCGTATCCGTATAATGCACCGCCTTTTCCTCCCCGGGACTGGCCACGGCCTGCAAATAGGGAAATTCCGTCCCCCACACCGCCGCGGCATCCTCGGTGCTGCCGCCGGAGCAGGAAAAATACGTCGCTTCGATCAGCTCCCCCTCATAGGTCAGCACCCAGCCGGAGGCTGCGGCCACGGCGGCGCGTACCTTTTCCAGCCCTTCCTCCGTGCCGCCCTGAGACAGATAGTCCTCATCTCCGATGTAACCCTGACAGCACGCGCTGCGGGTGCATACGGAGCAGTCCCCGTGCTTGCCCCCGGTTTCCCAGGCCTTCCGGGCATAGGTTCTCGCAACCACCGACTGGGCTTCCAGCGCTTCATCTTCAAAGGACACCGGCATTTCCGCCAGCACCACCCCGACGAGGTAGCTGTCCATATCCATCTGGGAAACCGTGCCGTCCTCCTGCCTGACCAGCACAGGAAGCCGCACAGTCTCCTGCGCCGTGGGTTGTACGGTCTGCGCCGTTGTTTCAGGCGTCGTCTCCGGCGGAGTATCCGTCTGGCGCGCCGCAATGCTCAGCACGATCCCCGGCACCACCAAACCCATGACGGCGGCGATCAGAATATCCTTTGCCAATGTTCTCATTGGTATCCCCTCCCGGAGATATGGTAGCACAGCGGGAGGAAAGAATGCTGTCAGAACGTATACAGAGAAGTGCAGCCCGCGGACAAAGTCTGCGGACTGCATTCGGGGGTTGGAAACTCGGGAAAAGCAATTCAATTACTCTTATTGTGGCAGGCGCCGCACGCGGCACAGCCGGCGCAGTTACCGCCGCAGGAGGACTTTCCCTGTTTTTTATCGCGCATCATACTGCGGATAATCAGGGCAACCGATGCCAGCAGGAGCAGGCTGATGAGAATTGTACCGATATTCGTGCTGATCCATTGCAGCATAAAAATCACTCCATTTCAAACAATTGCAGCTTGGAGCCAGGCATTTTGCCTGGCTCCGAAACGATCAGACTTTCGAGAGCTTGGTGGCTTCCTTGTAGGGCTTGAACAGCATGTACAGC
>CAKTKX010000005.1 GCA_934572365.1 uncultured Oscillospiraceae bacterium | reverse complement strand
GGCGACGGCTACACCGAGTACCAGAGCAGCACGAACCTGAACGGTGTGATCGGAACAGTGTATTCCGAAACCCCGCTGACCATCGCAGGCTTCATCTACAACGAAACCAAGAGCAACGCCTCCGGTGAGCTGACCGCAGCCGGTCTTGTGCTGAACCTGTACTACGACCGCATTGAGTATCCCTACGAATTCAGATTTCTTGAACAGGGTACGGAAAGGCCGCTTGCCGACGCCGTTACCGGAAACGCCCGCTATCAGGCGCAGGTGACGCAGACGGCGAAGACCATTCCCGGCTACACGCTGGTGAGCGCGGAGAATCAGGCTATCAACATTGCCATCGAAGACCCTGCCAATGTTGCCGGCAAGAATGTTAAAACCTTCTATTACACCGAGCAGACGGTGGATATCGAGTATGAGGTCGTTGGCCCGGATGGCTGCGGCACGTTGGACAACTACCAGGAATCCCAGCTCAAGGTCATGACCGGCGAAGTGAAGGGTTCTACGCCTGCCGTTGCGGAAGGATTCAAGTTTGTCGGCTGGTATAAGGACAAGGACTGCATGCAGCCTGTGGATGCCGGCTGGGTTCAGGACAGCAAGCTGACCCCCGACAAGACCAAGAATTACGGCACAGCCGAGGAGCTTGTCATGGGCTATGAAGCCGCTACCTACTACGCCAAATTTGAATACGACGCGGCAGACCTGACCATAACCAAGACCGGCTGGAAAGCCATCGACGAGAACCAGAGCTTCATTTTCAAAGTAGTTGGGGACGGCTTCGAGAAAAAGGTTGTCATCAAAGGCAACGGCTCCGTGACCATCAAGGGTCTGAAAATCGGCACCTACACCGTCACGGAGGTGACCGACTGGAGCTGGCGTTATACGCCGGACGAAATCGTCAAGACCATAACCTTGCAGCCCGCACAGACGAACGGAGTCACGTTTGCGAACACTCGTGCAGAAGACAAGTGGCTGGGCGGCGACGCATACAGCCAGAATAAATTCGGTAGCTGAGAAAGGAGGCGGCAGTCATGTACCAAGGAGCATACGTTAAAAAATGCAGAAAGTCAAGAGTTCGCATGAACAGAGCGACGGTTCTGCTCATGGCCATTCTCATGCTGATCGGCGTGGTGGCCGGTTCTACCGTCGCCTACCTGATCGACACAACAGGACAGGTTGCAAACACCTTCGAGTACGCCAAGGTTTCCTGCGAGATAACAGAGAACTTCGATAAAGCCACAAAAAGCAACGTGCAGGTCAAAAACACCGGCAACACCGATGCATACATCCGGGCGACCTATGTTGTGAACTGGCTGGATTCGGCTGGAAATATTGTCGCTTCCGTCCCGGCGGGGTACAGCTACGATTTGCGGATAAACCCGGACAGCAAGTGGAAGGAAATCGGCGGCTACTATTACTATCCGGATCCGGTCGCTCCCAATGGATCGACAGAGGGAAGCCTGCTGAATTGCACGGTCACGTACCCGGAGAATCCGGAGTACACGCTTTCCGTCGAAATCCTGGCAACTGCCGTTCAGAGTATACCTGCAAGTGCAGTATACGATGCCTGGGGCGTCACGCCCCCATCCGGCAATTAAGGGGGCGGTAATATGAAAAAGCTATGCAAAGCAATTTTCTCGCTGGTTCTGATGCTGCTTGTGGTTACAAGTCTGAGCTTGACCGCCTTTGCGCAGAGTAGCCAGCCCGCCGCGGATATCGTCTACCGAGGCAAGGATAGGCTGATGATCACCCCCAAAACCGGCAATCACACCGGTACCGATCTCTTTGGCAGCTTTAAGGGCGTGATGCCCGGCGACACGCTGACCGAAACCGTTACCTTCCGGAACGAAAGCACTACCGCCCGCACCGATTACGTGAAGCTGTACATCGTGGCCGTCCCCCACGGCGAGGACAATCTCCCCGTGGATAAGCACATCAGCGACGTGGATGCCATGAACGGATTTCTTTCCAACTTCACGATGACCGTGACGCAGGGCGGCAAGGAAATTTTCAACGGGAAGCCGGATGAGGTTGGTACCTTCGGCGGAAACGGCTGTCTGCTTGGCACCTTCCGCAAGGGCGAGGGTACTACGCTGACCGTGACCCTGACAATGGACATCGAGGCGGACAACACCGCCGCAAATCAGGAGGGGGAGGTGGACTGGAAGTTCATCGCAGAGGAATACACCACCTCCAAGACACCCTCCGTCACGCCCGGCAAGCTGATCCAGACCGGTCAGCTCAATTGGCCGATCTGGGTGCTGGGCAGCGCCGGACTTGCCTTCGTCCTTCTCGGCGTGGCAGTGCTGGCGAAGAAAAAGGAACGGAAGAATGCCTAAGAGAGCTGGGATCGTCATTCTGGCAGCGGGAGCAGTGCTGATCCTGTCGGCACTGCTCCTGCTGTTTCATAACCGCAGCGAGGACGCCCGCGCCGGACAGCAAGCGGAGAACGCACTGGCAAGCGTCGAGGCGGCTATCGCGACGCGGCCGGTAGCTGTCCAAACCGCGCCGGAGGAGACGGAAACCCTCCCCACCGAGCCGCCTCTCGACCCGGAAATGCCCACCGCTGTGGTGAACGGCTACGCCTATGTGGGGTATCTGGAGCTGCCCACGCTGGAGCTGAAGCTGCCGGTCATGTCGAAGTGGGACTATACCCGGCTGCAAATAGCCCCGTGCCGCCAGTTCGGCTCCACGCGCACGGACGATCTCGTGATCGCCGCCCACAATTACCAAAATCACTTTGGCCGCCTCAAGGAGCTGTCCGTGGGCGATACCGTCACCTTTACGGACATGGAGGGCATCGTCAGTACCTACCGCGTTGGAAAAATCGAGACGCTGAACCCAACAGAGGTGGATGCCGTTCAAAACAGCGGCTATGACCTGGTGCTTTACACCTGCACTACAGGCGGCAAAACGCGGGTGACGGTATTTTGCGATCGGGAAGAAACGGACGGCTGAGGCAAGGAAGGGAGAGAAACAGATTGAGTCAAAAAAAGTCATATATCTCGCCGGAAGCACACATTCTCGCGCTTCCGGATGACATCAAAGGGATCGAAATCTGAGTGATCAGGAATTGAAAGCCTACCTGCAAAGTGAAGCAGTAAAGCAGGATTCCCGGCGGCACCGCATACGGGACGGCTATTGCGTCAGGGAGTTTTTTGGGAAAGGGGTGGTCGTCCCGATCGACCGGGATACAATGGGTGAAAACCCAATGGCTGCCCTCAGCCCAGCGGGGATGTTTCTGTGGGACAAGCTCGAGAAGGAGCAGACCTTCGGCGACCTGATGACGGCGGTGCTTGCGGAATACGACATCAGCCGAGATGAGGCCGCAGCCGATATTGCGCAGTTTCTTGCGGAGATGGAAGCATGCGAATGCCTTATTACGGTGGGCGAAGATACACAATAAAGGGTTTACAGAAAAATGCAGGGGAAAAGCACGATGAAAAAGTCAAGAAATTTGCGTTCTTTCTGCATTGAAGAAAGAAATCTGCATCTGCTTTCAGAATGGGATAGCCCCAAAAACGCAGGATTGACGCCGGAGAATGTCTCGGTGGGCAGTCATAAAAAAGTATGGTGGCGCTGCGAAAAAGGGCATTCCTGGAAAAGTGAAATTCGCGTCCGTGTGAACGGCGCGCGATGTCCTTGCTGCGCAGGGCGTACCCTGTGGGTCGGCGACAATGACCTTGCCACTGTCCATCCTGCACTGGCCGCACAGTGGGACGCTGTCAGAAATGGAGTTTTGCGGCCTACCGATGTTCTGGCAGGCAGTCAGCAATATGTTTGGTGGCGATGTAAAAAAGGGCATTCATGGCGTGCGAGTATTTTGAACAGAGCGCGGGGCAGCGGCTGCCCGGTTTGCAGCGGGAAAATCACTGCCTCTGGCGAAAATGACTTGTTGACCCTCTTTCCTGTCCTCGCAGCGGAATGGAACATTGAGCGAAACGGTGGGTTAACACCGGATCGCGTGATGCCGTACAGCAATAGGAAGGCTTGGTGGAGGTGTTCCCTTGGGCATGAGTGGCAGTCTGTTATTGCGTCCCGAGTTGCCAAGAACGCCGGATGCCCATACTGCACAGGCAGGCGTGTTCTGCCTGGATTCAACGACTTGGTGACGCACCATCCAAAGGTAGCTGCCCAATGGGATGCCACGCGCAACGGCAGTCTGACACCGGAAATGGTGACGTCTGGCAGCCATAAACGTATTTGGTGGAAATGCAGCGAGGGACACGTCTGGAAAGCGGTCATTTACTCCAGAACCGGCAAAAGTAAATGCGGGTGCCCCATCTGCGCCGGAAAAGTAAGATAAGGCGCATACCTGCAGCCCCTGGAAGGGATGGACAAGGCACTTCACACAATCGAGTAATCCAATGACGTGCGGAAGCGGCTCCCAAATTTGGAAGCCGCTTCCGCTTTGGTATGGCCCAAGGCACTCTCAGGCTAGGCCGGGGGAAAAGGAATTGTCTGGCGCTGGGCATTATTCTCAGAAACGAATCAGAGTATAGGCGAAAGGAACAGGCTGCACCAACGTAAATTACGCAGAAAGACCGCCGGGCTTTTATGTGTTGACAGGGTGAGAAAGAAGGGGTAGAATGGTAACACACTTTCAGAAATGTTTTGTGAGGAAAAATATGAATGCACCTGTTGATGTGACCGCCGTCCGAATTGAAACCGACCGCCTTGTTTTGCGTGCTTGGCGGGAGACGGATCTGGCGGACTTTTATGAATATGCCAGCGTGGAAGGCGTTGGGGAGATGGCCGGGTGGAATCACCACAAATCTGTGGAAGAGTCCCGGCGGATTCTGGATTCTTTTATCAGCGGAAAAAAGACCTTTGCCCTGGAGTTGAAGGAAAACGGAAAGGTGATCGGCTCGCTGGGCTTAGAACCCCGGGACGCGGACGCGGGACTGCCGGAAGAATTGCAGGGACGAGAGATCGGCTACGTTCTCAGCAAGGATTATTGGGGCAGGGGACTGATGCCGGAGGCGGTCAAGGCCGTGATCGACTACTGCTTCCAGGAGCTGTCCTTTGACTACCTGACCTGCGGCCATTTTGACTGCAATGACCGCTCCCGCCGGGTGGTGGAAAAGAGCGGTTTCCGGTTCCTGAAAAAGGTGGTTACGTCCACTGCGCGGGGCGTTGACGAGCCGGGGAAGCTGTACGTTCTGTACAATCCCCGGAGGGTGACGGCGCCCTTTGTGCCGCCGCTATCCGGCTGGAAACGGAGCGGCTGATCTTGCGGCCGATGGAGCCGCGGGATTTGGCGGACTTGCATGAGATTGCCAGCGACCCGGAGATCGCAGACATGGGCGGCGGCACTTGCTGCAAGACGGAGGCGGAGACGACAAAGCTTCTGGAAGAACTGATTCAGGATAACGAGACATTGGCTTTGGAGCTGAAGCAGACCGGCAAACTGATCGGCACATTCTCCGTGCAGGCAAGACCCTGGGAAAAATACCCCTTTGATTTCAGCTTGCGGGGCAGGGAATTCGGTTTCAAATTGAACCAGAACGATTGGGGGCAGGGGCTGATGCCGGAAGCCGTCCGCGCCATGACGGACTATTGTCTGAACAGCCTTGGCTACGATTTCGTGACCTGCGGCCATTTCCTGCGGAACGACCGCTCCTCCCACGCCATCCAAAAGTGCGGATTTTCCTACCTGTTTGATATGGAACAAACCATGACCACAGGCGTGACCGAGAAAATTCGGTGCTACATTATCTATAAGGAGAAGCAGCCATGTTTGAACTGAAAAAAACCGAGGGCAAAGCCCGCCGGGGAGAATTTACCTGCGCCCATGGCACCGTCCAGACGCCGGTGTTCATGAACGTCGGCACCCAGGGCGCGATCAAAGGCGCGCTGAGCGCTAAGGATTTGAAGGAAATCGGGTGCCAGGTGGAGCTGTCCAACACCTACCATCTGCATCTGCGCCCCACGGACACGGTGGTGCGCCAGATGGGGGGACTGCACAAATTTATGACCTGGGACGGCCCCATTCTGACGGATTCCGGCGGATTTCAGGTGTTCAGCCTGTCCTCTCTGCGGAAAATCAAGGAGGAGGGCGTGTATTTCGCCTCCCACATTGACGGCCATAAGATTTTCATGGGGCCGGAGGAGAGTATGCAGATTCAGTCCAATCTGGGCAGTGATATGTGCATGGCCTTCGACGAGTGCATCGAAAACCCCTCGCCCCGGGACTATGTGCAGAAAAGCGTGGACAGAACCTACCGCTGGCTGGTGCGCTGCAAGGCGGAAAATGCCCGCCTGAACGCCCTGCCGGACACGGTGAACCCCCAGCAGATGCTCTGGGGCATCAATCAGGGCGGCACGTATACGGACATCCGGGTGGATCACATGAAGCGCATTGCCGAGCTTGACCTCCCGGGCTACGCCATCGGCGGCCTTGCGGTGGGGGAGACCACCCAGGAGATGTACGACATCATCGAGGCCGTGGAGGAGCACATGCCGGTGAACAAGACCCGTTACCTCATGGGTGTGGGGACTCCCAGCAACATCATCGAGGCGGTCGCCCGGGGCGTGGATTTCTTTGACTGCGTCATGCCGGCGCGGAATGCCCGCCATGCCCGGCTGTTTACCTGGGAAGGCGCCATCAACCTGAAAAACGCCAAGTATATCACCGACGACAGCCCCATCGACCCCCATTGCGACTGCCCGGTCTGCCGCCGCTATTCCCGCGCCTATATCCGCCATCTGTTCGTGGCGGAGGAAATGCTGGCCATGCGCCTGTCCGTCATGCACAACCTGTATTTTTACAACAAGCTGATGGAAAAAATCCGTCAGGCGCTGGACGAGGGACGTTTTGAAGAATTCCGCCGGGAGTATTCGGAAAAACTGGGAAGAAGAATCTAAATCCCCCTTGCAATTTGCGCAAATAATGGTATAATAAGCTGGAAATAATACAAAAGGAGTTTTCCCAATGAATGTTTTGACTGGAACAACCTCTGCCGGCATGGGCAGCACCGTCATCATGCTGGTGCTGATGATTGCCATTTTCTACTTCATGCTGATCCGTCCCGAGAACAAGAAGAAAAAAGAGGCCGAGCAGATGCGCGGCGCCGTGAAGAAGGGCGATAAGATCACCACCATCGGCGGCATTGTGGGCGTCGTTGTGGATGTGAAGGAAAGCCGCATCGTCATCGAGACCAGCGCCGATCAGGTACGTATCGAGCTGGAGAAGTGGGCGATTTCCTCCAACGAGACCGCTACGGAGGCCGCTAAGGCGGAGGCCAAGAAGGCACAGGAAGCCAAGGCAAAGGCCAAGGCCGCAAAGAAAGCCGACAAGGCGAAGAAGGACTGATTGCTGGTCGTTCCAAAGTCTTTGAGAAGTTGAAAATCCGCCCGATGCCATTGGCATCGGGCGGATTTTATATGCCAAATAGTACAAAAACAGCTCGTGGAGCGTATCGGTACAACCCCTTCATAGTATCTTGGAACGGAAACGGCTCCGGGAAGATCCCGGAGCCGTTCTTTCGTATTTACGGAATCTGAACGCCGAAAGCCTGCATTTCCCGGCGAAGCTCGTCCGCGTCGCCGTGGAAGACGATGCCCGGCATACCGGTGCGCTCCGCGCCTTCGATGTTCTGGGCGGAATCGTCGATAAACAGACATTCCTGAGGAACAAGATGGAACGTTTCATACAGCAGATTGTAAATCTCCGCTTCCGGCTTGATCAGCTTGACATCGGCGGAAATGAGCGTCCCGTCAAAATACTGACTTCCGGGAACCCGCGGCCAATATTCGTGCTGACGGTAGCTGGCGTTGGACAGCAGATACACGCCGTATCCAGCATTTTTTAGGTCACTTACCAGATGCTCCATGCCGGCGACGGGGAGGATGGGACGATCCCACCGGTCGACCAGCAGATGCGCTGCTTCGTGAAGCCGCTGGGGAAGACGGCGGCACATGCTTTCGGCCGCCTCGGCCTCGGTCATGGAGCCGCGATCCATCCGCGCCCACTCCAGCGAGAGATAGACGTTGTTCATCAGCAGCTTTCTGTCCGCGCCCTGAACGCCCACGGCGTCGAGGAAGTAGTCCTTGTCAAAGCGGAGCAGAACGTTGCCCATGTCGAAAATGATGTTTTTGATCATCAGACGATTTTCACCTTACCCTTGGTAGCCCGGAACACGATGACCAGGGAAACGATGGTCGTCAGGGTCAGAATGGTGGCCAGGGCTGCGGCGGTGCCGTCGCTCATGCGGACGACCTCCTGATAAATGGCAACGGCGATGGTGGACGTCTTGCCGGAATAGAGCATGATGGAGCTGCTCAGCTCGTTGATGCAGGTGATCCAGCTGAGAACCGCGCCGGACATAATGCCGGGCAGCATCATCCGCGCCGTGACCGTGAAGAAGGTCTTCATAGGCGACACGCCCAGGTTGATGGACGCTTCCTCAATGAACGGATCCATCTGATACAGGAACGCGCTGCCCGACCGGACGGTATAGGGGAGCTTGCGGATGACGTAGGAGATGATCATAATGGCGGCGGTGCCGACGAGGACGACAGGCTTGCGGTTGAACGCCACGATCAGGCCGATGCCCAGAACGGAGCCGGGGATAACATAGGGGAACATGATCAGCGTATCGATCAGGCTGGCGATCTTGCCCTTCTTCCGGACGAGAACGTAGGACACCAGAATGCCGATGAAGATGATGAACACAATGGCCGCGATGGAGAACACATAGGTGTTGCGGATGTTCCGGCCAAGGCGGGACATGATGGTGCGGTAGTTGTTCAGGTTGACGCCCTTGATGACGCCGGAAAAGCTGCGCTCAATGAAGGATTGGCACACCACAACGATCTGGGGCAGGAATGCCAGACCCACCACGATGTAGATGGGCAGGGAAGCGAGGAACCGCTTGAACCCGTGAAGCTCGGTCTCCTGGGGCGGCCGGAGAGAACTCATGGTATAATTCCGCTTGTCCACCACCAGTTTCTGGAAGCTCAGCATGACCAGGGAACAGAACACGATGATAACGGACAGCGCCGAGGCCATGTAGGGGTCGGTGGCGCTTTCGGACATGTACTCGTTATACACGAGAACCGGCAGAACGGTGTAGCCCTCGCCCAGAAGCATGGGGGTGCCGAAGTCGGCCAGACACGTCATGAACACCATGATGCAGCCCGCCAGAATGGAGGGCAGGATGACGGGCAGCGTCACCGTCCAGATGCGCATAAGCTTATTCATGCCCAGATTCTCGGAGGCTTCCTCCAAGGAGCTGTCAATGCTGTTCATGGCGCCGGAGGTGTACAGATAGATGTAGGGGAACAGGTGCAGGGTAAATACGAATATGATACCGCCCCGGCCGTAGATCGTGGGTGCGGTCATGCCGATCTTCGCCAGCGCCCGCGCCACCAGGCCGTTACGACCCAGCAGAATGATCCAGGAATAAGCGCCGATGAAGGGAGGACTCATCAGGCTCATGATGATGAAGATGTGCAGGATCTTCTTGCCCGGAATGTTGTAGCGGGTGATCAGATAGGCGATGGGAACGCCCACCAGCGTCGTGGTCAGTACCGTAGAGAAGCACACGACCATGGAGCGCAGCAGGGTCTGATAGTAGTAGGGCTTTGTGAAGAAACGCTTGAAGTTGTACAGCGTCACGCCCTCTACCTTGCTGGAAAACACGCTCTTCGTGATGATGGTATAGAAGGGGTAGACAATGAACAGGCACATTGCCAGGATCACGAACAGCTTTGTGAAGAACCAGAAATCCGGTTTCCAGTGGGAATTCAGCCGTTTGTTCACAGGCTCAGCACCTCCTCGCTCTTGTCGTACAGACTGATGCGCATGGGGTCAAAGCTCAGGTGAACCTTCTCGCCGTCGCTGTGGATTTCGGTGGTGTCCTTGGTGTACTCGTTGACGATCAGGTTTTGACCGCCGTCCAGCTGCACCTCGTACTCGATGAAATCGCCCAGGAAGGTGGAGAACAGGATGGTGCCGGGCATACCGCTTTCGGAGAAGAAAAGCTGCTCGGGACGGGCGGAAATCTTGCCGGTTCCCACATAGGCGCGGGAGACGGGGACGGTGATGTCCAGCTCACCCTTGATGCTCACGGTGGCGTTGCCCGCCTCGGAAGCGTTCACCTGGCAGTCCAGGAAGTTGCTCACGCCGATGAAGCCCGCGACGAAGGGATTCTGGGGCTTGGCGTAGATTTCCCGGGGGGTGCCGATCTGCATGATGTGGCCGTCCTTCATGACGGCGATCCGGTCGGAAATGGCCAGGGCTTCCTCCTGATCGTGAGTGACATAGATGGTGGTGATGCCGAGGCGCCGCTGCAGCTTCTTGATGACGGAACGCATCTGCACTCTCAGCTTGGCGTCCAGGTTACTCAGGGGTTCGTCCATCAGCAGGACGCTGGGTTCGATGACGAAGGCTCTTGCCAGAGCCACACGCTGCTGCTGACCGCCGGACAGCTCGTTGGGCTTCCGGTCTGCCAGATGGGAGATCTGCACCAGCTCCAGCGCCTCGTCTACCTTAGGCTTGATTTCCTTGGCGGGCATTTTCCGCGCCTTGAGGCCGTAGGCTACGTTTTCCCGGACGGTCAGGTGGGGGAAGATGGCGTAGTTCTGAAAAACCATGCCGATGTCGCGCTTGTGGGCGGGAACGTCGTTGATCCGTTTTTCGCCAAAGTAGAAGTCGCCGCCTTCGATGGAGTTAAAGCCGGCGATCATCCGCAGAAGCGTGGTTTTGCCGCAGCCGGAGGGGCCGAGAAGGGTAAAGAATTCGCCCTCCTGAATGTCCAGCGAAACGCCGTTCAGCGCGGTGAAATCGCCGTAGCGCTTTACGGCGTTCTGAATAATGACTCGATTGCTCATGTGGTGTCCTCCCGTATGTGTAGATATGTTGCGCGCGGTTCAAAACCATGCCGGGGCATCCGGCACAGTTTTCAGCCGCAGGCGATACACCGCAAGGAGGCACCCTGGAGGGTGCCTCCCGCAGTAAAGGATAAGGGAAAATTAACCTGCGACCAGGTCGTTGAACTGCTCCTTGATGGCGTCACGGTTGGAGGCAGCGTAGCTGAAGTCGTAGTTGCCCACGTGGCAGTCGTCCAGGGAGCACAGACCCTTGGGGGCGATGTCGGAACGGACGGGGCGGCGGGCCCAGTCGGCGTTCTGAGCGGTCTGGCACTCGGCGCTGGTGACGAAGTCGATGAACAGCTTGGCGTTCTCTTCGTTGGGGCAGTCCTTAATCAGGGCAACACCGTCGGGAACGGCGGAGTTCTTCTCGGGGTAGACAAAGCCGATGTCGGGATTGTCGGCGTACAGAACGGCGGACTTCTCGATGGTCACGCCCAGAGCGTACTCACCGGAAGCAACCAGCTTGTGGCAGTTGCCGGAGGAATCCTGCAGCTTGCCGTCCAGATTGGCGATGAACTTACCAACCAGATCCCAGCCTTCCTCGATGGTGGGCTGGCTGAACAGCATGGTGCAAAGCTGGGTGTAGGCGGAGCCGGACTTGGAGGGAGAGCAGTAAGCGATCTTGCCCTTCAGGTTCTCGTTGCACAGGCCTTCCCAGGTGGTGGGGACGTCGGCCTCGTCCAGCATGGTCTTGTTGTAGATGAAGACCATGGGCAGGGGGGACTCGCCGATCCAGTAGCCGTCGGGATCCTTGTAGGCGTCGCCGATGAACTCGTCGTTGGCGCAGACATAGGGCTGGAAGTAGTCGTTGTAAGCGGCCAGGGTGTCGGCTCCGCCGCCCCACAGCACGTCGCCCTGGGGATTGGCGGCCTCAGCGACGATACGCTGGCACAGCTCGCCGGTACCGGCAGCGATGACTTCCACATCGATGTTGGGGTACTTGGCCTCGAACTGGGCAACGCCCGCGTTCAGAGGATCGGCATCATGGGGAGAGTAGACGACCAGCTTGCCGGTGTAGTCCTCGGGGGCCTTCTCGGCGGGAGCGGCCTCGGTTGCCGGGGCGGCTTCGGTCTCGGTCTTGGGAGCGGCAGCGGTGGTCTCAGGAGCGGTGTCCTTACCGCAGGCGCACAGGGCGAAGACCATGCTCAGAACCAAAAGCAGTGCGAAGATCTTTTTCATCATTGTTCCTCCAGTTAAATGTATTTCAGCGGGGTCAGCGTATTTCTCGCGGACGCCCTCCTCACAGGACGAATTGTAGCACATGTTCCGTGATTTTGCAATAAAAAAATAGTTACAATCCGGAAAAATTGAGCAAGTTGAACGTACGCACCAAGCAAATACCGGTCATGTGGGATATTCTGCGGAAAAAATACCGGGACTTTCTGCTGAAAGTCCCGGTATTATATCAATTTTTAGCCTTCCAGGCTGACGTACTTCAGAGAGACCCAGCCCTGGTTGGTGCAGCCCCAGGTGGTTTCGCCTACAGTGACCTGGTAGAAGATCTTGATGACCTCGTCCGTGTACAGCTTGCCCACGGAATCGTAGCCTGTGCCGGGGCCGCTGCGGACGTTCAGCTCGTCGGTGGTGACGATGCCTTCCACGGTCTTGCCCACATCGGTGCCGTCCTGATAGACGTAGCCCATGGAGATCCAGCCCTTATCGGTGCAGCCCCAGGTGGTGTCGCCGTAGGTGAACTGCTCCAGAACCTTGACCCGGTCGCCGCTGTTGTAGGAGCCGACGGATTCATAGGTGGTGCCGGGGCCGCTGCGGATGCGCAGACCGTCGGTGGTGACGATGCCCTTGGCGGACTTGGCGCCGGTGGTGCCGTCCTGATAGACGTAGTTCAGGGAGATCCAGCCCTTGGAGATACGACCCCAATCGCCGCTCTTTTCCAGAATCTCCACCCGATCGCCGTATTTCAGGCTGCCGACCCGGTCGCCGTCGGTACCGGCGGAGCTGCGGATGTTCAGCTCCTGGGTGTTGACGATGCCCTTGGCCACGGTGGTGGTGCTGCCGTTGCCGGCGGTGTTATTATTGTTGCCGGTGGTGGTTGTTGTGGTGTTGCCGCCGGTGGTTGTGCCGGTGGTGTTGACGTACTCCATCTTGATCCAGCCCTTGGAAGTGCGACCCCAGCCGTCCTTGGTCTCCAGAATGGTGACTACGTCGCCCTTGGAATAGGAGCCGACGATTTTGCCGGCCTTGCTGGCCTCGTCCCGGATGTGCAGATTGCTGGCGCTGATGACGCCCTTGATGTTCTGGGTGTTGTTGCCGCCGGTGGTGCCGCTGTTGGTCGTCTCCGCGGGGGTGGTAGGCTGAGAGGCATTGGGATCGGTCTCACTGTTGACGGAGCCGTTCTGAGAAGAGTACATCTTCACGTAATCCATGCAGATCCAGCCGCTGACGGGGGTGCTGATCATGCCCCAGGTGATCTCGGCAATGGTCTCCTGACGGAGAATCTCCACCACGGTACCGGCGTCCAGGGTGCCGGTGACGTTGGCGTCCTTGCTGGGGATGACGCGGACACTGATCTGGTTGGTGACGGTGCCCATATTCTCGTTATACACGATAGGCTCCGTGGTGGTGGGAGGAACCGTCTCCTGGGTGGGAGCGGAGGTGTCCGACATATTCAGATTGAGGGAGGGAGTCGTGTTCGGCTGGGTCTCGGAGTTGTTTTTCTTACAGCCGGAGAACATACCGACTACCATAAGTACGATCAGAATCAGGCTCAACCCTTTTTTAAGCCTGCAAGCGTTGGAGAAATTCATGGCGTAACCTCACTTTCGTCTCATTTCTCTAACATATTATAGCGGGAAAGGGGGGAAGTGTCAATAGGATAAGAATTTCTTAATGTGATTTCCAGCGTTTTCCACGGTTTTGCAGGGCGAAAAGGGGGAAATGAAATCGGCAAATTTCCTGCCAAGACTTGACAATAGAGGCTATTCAATGGTAAAATACTCGGGAACTCAATATCGCGATGAACGGAAAGAGTACCGTGCTTCGCACCCTAAGAGAGTCCGGGTCGGTGGCTGAAAGCCCGGGCGGTGTCGTGCGCGGGAAGGTGCGTCCGGGAGCGAAAGCGTCGGAAAAAGTGATAAATGAGAGTGGAACCGCGAGCTATGCCCGCCTCTTGTATGCAGTTACAAGGGGCGTTTTCTTTTTGTGACGGTATAAAAAAGTAAGTACGCGCTACATTATTATAAATGGAGGAAAGAAACATGTATCTGTACAATTCCCTGACCCATAAAAAGGAGCTGTTCGTTCCCAACGACCCCAACCTGGTGAAAATGTACACCTGCGGCCCTACGGTGTACCACTATGCCCACATCGGCAATCTGCGCACCTATATTATGGAGGATGTGCTGGAAAAGTCCCTGCGGTATCTGGGCTACAACGTCAAGCGGGTCATGAACATCACCGACGTTGGCCATCTGGCCTCCGACGCCGACACTGGCGAGGACAAAATGCTCAAGGGCGCCCGGCGGGAGCACAAGACCGTCATGGAGATCGCAAAATACTACACCGACGCCTTTTTTGCCGACTGCGACAAGCTGAACATCAAGCGTCCCGACGTGGTGGAGCCTGCGACCAACTGCATCAGCGAATATATTCATATGGTGCAAACCCTTCTGGACAAAGGCTGCGCCTATATCGCCGGGGGCAACGTGTACTTTGACACTTCCACGTTGAAGCAGTATTACGTCTTCAACGACCACGACGAGGAGAATCTTGCGGTGGGCGTCCGGGAGGGCGTGGAAGAGGACACCAACAAGAAGAACAAGAACGACTTCGTCCTCTGGTTCACCAAGAGCAAATTTGAGGATCAGGCGCTGAAATGGGACTCCCCCTGGGGCGTGGGTTATCCCGGCTGGCATATCGAATGCTCCTGCATCTCCATCAAGCATCTGGGGGAGAATCTTGACATCCATGCCGGCGGCATTGACAACGCCTTCCCCCACCACACCAACGAGATTGCCCAGTCTGAAAGCTATCTGGGTCACAAGTGGTGCAATTACTGGTTCCATGTCCACCATCTGAATACGGACAGCGGCAAAATGAGCAAATCAAAAGGCGAATTCCTCACTGTGAGTCTGCTGGAGCAGAAGGGCTACGACCCCATGGCCTACCGGCTGTTCTGCCTGCAGAGCCACTACCGCCGGAATCTGGTATTCAGCTGGGAAAATCTGGATAACGCCGTTGCAGCTTACGATAAGCTGATCGCCAAGATCGCCGCTCTCAAGGACGACGGCGAGGTGGATGCCGACGCGTTCAACAAGCTGAAGGAGCGCTTTGTGGGCGCTCTGAACGGCGACCTGAATTCCTCCGTGGCCGTCACCGCCTTGTACGATGTGCTGAAGGCCAAGTGCAACGATGCCACCAAGCTGGCGGCCATTGCCGACTTTGACCGGGTGCTGTCCCTGAATCTGCTGTCCGCCGCCGAGGCACTGCGGGAGAAGCAGGTGCAGGAGGAGCAGGCGTCCGCCGATCCGGAGATCGACGCGCTGGTCGCCGCCAGAACCGAGGCAAAGAAGGCGAAGAACTTTGCCGAAGCGGATCGCATCCGGGACGAGCTGAAAGCGAAGGGCATTGAGATCATCGACACGCCCCAGGGCGCGAAATGGAGAAAAGTATGAAGCTGCTGATCCTGGACGGCAACAGCGTCATTAATCGCGCCTATTTCGGCGTCAAGCCCCTAACCACCCGGGACGGGCTGTATACCCACGCCATTTACGGCTTCCTCAACATTCTGGAACGGATGGAGAAGGAGGAACAGCCCGAGGCGGTGTGCGTGGCCTTTGACCTCCACGGCCCCACCTTCCGGCATCTGAAATACGACGGCTACAAGGCTACCCGCCATGCCATGCCTGAGGAGCTGGCGCAGCAGATGCCCATTATGAAGGACGTTCTGCGGGCGATGAACATTCCCATTTACGAATGCCAGGGCTGGGAAGCCGATGATGTCATCGGCACCGTGGGCAAAATCTGCTCCCGGCAGGACTGGGAGTGCGTGATCGTCACCGGCGACCGGGATTCCCTCCAGCTGATCGACGAAAATGTCCATGTCAAGCTGGTGATCTCCAAGCCGGGGCAGACCACGACCACGCTGTTCGACGAAGAAAAATTCCGGGAGGAATACGGCTTTGAGCCGAAAAGGCTCATCGACCTGAAAGCCCTCATGGGGGATTCCTCCGACAATATTCCGGGGGTGGCGGGCGTCGGCCCCAAGACCGCCAAGGAACTGCTGGAAAAATTTGGCAGTCTGGACGGGGTTTATGCCCATCTGGACGACCCCTCCATCCGCCCCAAGCTCCGGGAAAAGCTGGAAGCGGGGAAGGAGAATGCCTATCTTTCCTTCGACCTTGCCACCATTCGCCCGGAAGCGCCCATCGATTTTGCGCCGCGGGATGCCATTGTTCAGCCTTATAACCGGGTGGAGCTGTACCAACTGTTCCAGAAACTGGAATTTGTGCGGCTGATCGACAAATACGGTCTGCGGGGCGCGGCGGCGGACGCTCCCAAGCCGGAGCGGAGGGTGCAGCCCCTTCCCCGGCGGGAGGATATGCCCGCCGATGTGGAAAGCTGCGCCGTGTACCTTGCGGGGGACGGCAGTGTGGGTCTTGCCTGGGGGGAGGGCGTCTGCGCCCTGACGCCCATGGAAGCCCAAATGGGACAGCTGTCCCTTGCCGGGAAGCAACTGATTTTCCACGACAGCAAAGCGGTCATGCACCGGCTGGACGAGCTGGGGATACAGTCGGGGGAGTGCGTCTTCGATACGGCGCTGGCGGCCTATGACCTGAATCCCTCCTCCTCTGATTACACTGTCTCCAAGCTCGCGACCAACTATCTGGGGCTGAGCGTGGAGGACGCCGACGCGGCGGCCTGCGCCGAAGCCGTGTGGCACCTGTGGCCGGTGCTTTCCGGGGAGCTGGAAAAGAACGGTATGGAGAGGCTTTACCGGGAGATCGAGTTTCCCCTGTGCCGGGTGCTTTACCGCATGGAAAACCGGGGCATCTGCATCGACCGGGAGCAGCTAAAGCAATTCGGCGACATGCTTTCCCGGCGGATCACGGACGGTGAGACCCTGATCTTCTCCTATTCCGGCGGGGAATTCAACATCAATTCCACCCGTCAGCTGGGAGAGCTGCTGTTTGAAAAACTGGGGCTTCCTCCGGTGAAAAAGACGAAAACCGGCTATTCCACCAATGCGGAAGTTCTGGAAAAACTGAAAAACAAACACCCCATCGTCCCGGCTATCATGGATTACCGGATGCTGACCAAGCTGAAATCCACCTACGCCGACGGCCTGATGAAGGAAATCCGGGAGGACGGGCGGATCCACACCACCTTCCAGAATCTGGTAACGGCGACGGGACGGCTGTCCTCTACGGAACCCAATCTCCAGAATATCCCAGTCCGTACGGATCTGGGCGCGGAAATCCGGAAAATGTTCATTCCCAAGCCCGGCTGCGTGCTGGTGGATGCGGACTACAGCCAGATCGAGCTGCGGGTGCTTGCGCATATCGCCGGTGACGACGCCATGCGCAAGGCGTTCTGCGATCATGTGGACATCCACACGGCCACGGCCGCCCAGGTGTTCGGCGTGCCGGTGGAGGAGGTCACGCCCTTGCAGCGCCGCCATGCCAAGGCCGTCAATTTCGGTATTGTCTACGGCATTTCCGAGTTTTCCCTGGCGGAGGACATCGGGGTTTCCCGCTACGAAGCCCGGGCGTATATCGACAATTATCTGAACAACTACCGGGGCGTGAAGGAATACATGCACAAGGTGGTGGCGGATGCCCGGGAAATCGGCTACACAGAAACGCTGTACGGCCGCCGTCGGTATATTCCGGAGCTGAAAAGCAGCAATTTCAACGTCCGCAGCGGTGCGGAGCGCATTGCGCTGAACACGCCCATTCAGGGTACGGCGGCAGACCTAATCAAGCTTGCCATGATCCGGGTGGAAAACGCCCTGAACGAACAATATCCCGACGCAAAGCTGCTTTTGCAGGTACACGACGAACTGATCGTGGAATGCCCGGAGGGCATTGCCCAAGAGGTCGCGGCGCTGGTCAGCCGGGAGATGGAAAACGTGGCGTCTCTCAGCGTGCCGCTGACGGCGGAGGCAAAATTCGGAAAGAGCTGGTACGAGGCAAAATGAGAATTGCGCACATGACGGCGGAGCACGTCCCCCAGGTTGCGGCGCTGGAAAAAGTTTGCTTCTCCGACCCGTGGAGCGAAAAAAGCGTCGCTTCCGAGCTGGAAAATCCCCTTTCCTGCTGGCTGGTGGCGCTGGACGGCGAAACGGTGGCGGGCTACGTCGGCTCCCAGACGGTGCTGGACGAGACGGACATGATGAATGTCGCCGTCCACCCGGACTTTCGGCGGCGGGGCGTTGCTCGGGCGTTGATTCTGGCCTTGATCGGGGAACTGAAACAGCGGGGGAGCCGACGTTTGACCCTGGAGGTTCGCGCATCCAACGACGCTGCCCGCGCCCTATACGAATCGCTGGGGTTTGTCCTCGTGGGAACCCGCCGAAATTACTATCATAATCCCAAAGAAGACGCTCTCATCCTGAGAAAGGAGTGGGAAATTTGAACATTTTAGCTGTGGAGTCCTCTTGTGACGAAACCGCCGTGGCCATTGTCCGGGACGGACGGGAGGTTCTGACGGACTGCATCGCGTCTCAGGTCGATCTGCACCGCATTTACGGCGGCGTGGTGCCGGAGATCGCGTCCCGGAAGCACATTGAAGCCATCTACGGTCTGGCGGATCAGGCGCTGGCGCGGACGGGGCTATTCAGAAGCGACATCGACGCCGTGGCCGTGACCTACGCCCCCGGGCTGATCGGTGCGGTGCTGGTGGGCGTGAATTTTGCCAAGGCGGCGGCGCTGGCGCTGGGGAAGCCCCTGATCCCGGTTCACCACATCCGGGGGCATATCGCCGCCAATTACATCGCCTATCCCGAGCTGGAACCGCCGTTTCTGTGCCTGGTGGTGTCCGGCGGCCACACGATGATCGTGGAGGTCAAGGACTACACGGACATGAACATCCTCGGTACGACCCTGGATGACGCGGCGGGAGAATCCTTTGACAAGGTCGCCCGGGTGCTGGGAATGCCCTATCCCGGCGGCGCGGCGCTGGACAAGGCCGCAAGGCAGGGAGACGAGACAAAATACGTCCTTCCCCGGAGCAAGCCCGGCGAAAATCCCTACAATATGAGCTTTTCCGGGCTGAAAACCGCAGCCTTGAACCTGATTCACCATGCCGAACAGGTGGGGGAGGAGTTGGACATTCCCAGTCTCTGTGCCGCCTTTTCCGCGGCGGTGTCCGATACGCTGGTACCCCGGGCGGTGATGGCGCTGGAACAGACCGGCTACCGGAAAATTGCCGTGGCCGGTGGCGTTGCCGCCAATTCCCGCATCCGCGCGGACATCCTCGCGGCGGCGGAGAAGCTGGGGGCGGAGGTGTACCTGCCGCCGCTGCATCTGTGCGGGGACAACGGCGCCATGATCGGCGCACAGGCATATTACGAGTACAGGGCAGGACATGTGGCGGATATGAGCCTGAACGCCTACGCCACCAAGTCCATTCTGGGAGAAGAACTATGAGATAGGGGGGAGACGGGAAGTCTCCCCCTTTTGCATGAATATTGACGAATATACGGTGGATGTAAACTAAACTGTAACTAAAGATTACAAAAACATTACATTTTCAGGAGCGCAGCGGATTTTGACGGTTGTTATGTATATCGGCTGTGGATAAAATTGTGGAAACTGTGTATAACGGTGTGAATAAACCCGGCTTATCCACCGCTGGAACTGGAGAATATTGGTTGACAAAGCAAAATCGGCATGTTATGATATGTTCATAATTATGAGAAAGGAGGAAGTGAATATGTTGAAGAACGGCTGGAACGTTTGCGGCAGAAGACTTGCTCCGGGGGTAACTGTGCGGTAGGAATACCGGCACGGGCTATTTGTGCGGCGCAGGCTTCGGCCTGGGCCTTTTTTTGTTGTTTGAGGTAGAAAAATGAAAGAAATGATGCAATATCTGAAGCCCTATTGGAAGGGGCTGATCGCCGCCACCGTGGCCGTGGCGGTGTCCACCGTCTGCGACCTGCTGCTGCCCGCCATCATGAGCGAGATTCTCAACCGGGGCGTCTATCAGGCGGATTTTTCCTACATCGTCAAATGCTGCGCCATTATGGCGGCGGTGGCGCTGGTGGGACTGGGAACGGTGATTTTGGGGGCGAAAATTTCCAACGACGTGGTGGCGTCCTTCTGCGCCGACGTCCGCGCCGCCGTGTTCCGCAAGGTCAACCAGATGAGCTTCGAGGAATTCGGCGAGCTGGGAACGGCGGCTCTCGTGACCCGTTGCTCCCACGACGTGCAGGTGGTGAGCTGGATCGCGGCGGAGCTGTCCGGCACCGTGGTGACCATTCCGGTGCTGTTTGTGGGCGGCGTGGTGCTGTCCCTTCGCAAGGACGTGGCGCTGTCGCTGACCATGCTGGCCTTTGTTCCCGTGATTCTGGCGATCGTCATGATCATCGGCAAACGAATCGACGGCATCTGGGAAATCTCCGACAAGTACGTTGACCGGCAGAATGAGATCATGCGGGAGCGTCTGCGGGGCATCCGGGTCATCCGGGCGTTCAACTCCGAAAAGCGGGAGCATGAGCGGGTGTCCGGGGCTACCCGCATTATGGTGGACAGCTTCATCCGGGGCAACGTGGCCATGGGCGCCATTTCCCCGCTGGCGACGTTCCTGCTGAATCTGGCGGCGGTGCTGATCGTGTATTTGGGCGGCTGGCGGATGGAGACCTCCACCGGTCTGACCGGCGGCGATATTTTCGCCATTGTCCAGTACGTATCCCTTGTTTCCGCGGGCGTCATTACCGGCGCGTTTGCCATTATCAGCTTTCCCCAGGCCGAGGTGGCGGCCAAGCGCATTGGGCAGGTGCTTCACGCCGAGGGCATGGCCGACCCCATCGAGCGGCAGGACATCACCCTGTCCGGGGATATCGACTTTGACCATGTGACCTTCCTCTACGACGGCGCGGCGGAGGCTGCCCTGAAGGACGTTACCCTTTCCGTAAAAAAGGGGCAGAAGGCGGCGGTCATCGGCGGCACCGGCTCGGGGAAAAGCACCCTGGTGCAGATGCTGCTGGGGTTCCGTATGCCCACCGCCGGAGAGGTTCGTCTGGACGGAATGCCCACCCGGACCCTCAGCCGCCGCACCATGCGGGACAATATCAGCTGCGTGCTGCAAAACGCGACC
>CAKTKX010000004.1 GCA_934572365.1 uncultured Oscillospiraceae bacterium | reverse complement strand
AGACCCCAGACGTAGATATCCAGATACAGCGCCGAGTCGGCGAACACCTCCTCAGGGGTGTTGATCAGCGTCAGCAGGCCGTCGCAGCCAAGAATGCCTACCAACATCAGCAGTAGGCAAACCACGCCGCTGGACAGCGCGGCGGTTGACACGGCGGTCTTTACATCGCCATATTCCCTGGCACCGAAAAGCTGGGACACCAGCACGGAGCAGCCGATGTTGCAGCCAAAGGCAAAGGCAATGAAGATCAGGGTGATCTCATAGCTGTTGCCCACAGCGGCCAGAGCATTCTGCCCGATAAATTTACCGGCCACCCAGCTGTCGGCGATGTTATAAAGCTGCTGAAACACGATGCTGCCGAACAGGGGCAGGCAGAATTTCCAGAGAACCGTTGACGGATTCCCCACCGTTAAATCCTTATTCATGACGACCTTCCTTCCCGTGAAAGCAGACAGCACTGCCATGAACGCCCGCAGCGGTACGCATGGTCAAGATCATCCGCAAATCCACGATAAAACCTCTAATTTCTGATTGACTTCCAACCGAAGCTACATTATAATCCCAATTAAGCGATATGTAAAATATATATTTCTTATGGTGTAATATCAAATCGATATGGAGAAATCTATGAACATCAGCTATGAAGCCTATCGCGTTTTTTACTATACCGCCAAAACCAGAAGCTTTACCCAGGCAGCGAATGCGCTGGGCAACAGCCAGCCCAACATCACCCGGATCATCAAGAATCTGGAGCGGGAGCTGGGCTGCACATTGTTTCTTCGGAACAACCGCCATGTGGAGCTGACCGCCGAAGGGGAAACGCTGTACCGCCATGTCAGCGCGGCTTTTGAGCAGCTTCAGGCGGGGGAGGAAGCGCTGCTCCGGGGCGGCGGGCTGGACGGCGGAATTCTGCGGATTGCGGCGACGGAGATCGCACTGCATGTTTTTCTGCTTCCGGTGCTGTCTCAATTCCGGGGACGCTATCCCGGCGTCCACATCAAGCTGTTCAACGGCTCCACTCCGGCGGCCGTTGAACAGCTGAAAAACGGCCTTGCGGACTTGGCCTTCGTCACATCTCCCGTCGACACAACGGACAAGCTGCGAAGCACCCCTCTGGCGGATGTGCAGGAGATCGCCGTATGCGGCAGCGCTTACCGCACCCTGACGAATTCTCCGGTCACGCTGGAAGCGCTGGCGGAGCACTCCATGATCTCTCTCGGCGCGGACGGCAGCGGCTATCGGTTTTACCGGCAGTTTTTTGCGGAGAATCACGTCCCCTTTGAGCCGGATATCGAGGCGGCCACGGCGGATCAGATCCTTCCCATGGTGAAGGCAAACCTGGGGATCGGCTTCGTCCCGGCGTCCTTCCCGTCAGGAGAAGACTGGGGGCATACCATATTCCGAATTGACCTGGCAGAAACCATCCCACTGCGCAAAGTCTGCATGGTAGAATCCCCCCAACACCCCGCCGCAGCTGCCGTAAGGGAGCTGAAAGGCATTTGCCTCGACCAAGTTACTTGACCATTCGGGGCATGCACAACGCGCCTGAAATCATAAGATTTCAGGCGCGTCAGGCTATCAAAGAACCCCATTCTTTAATAGGGGTTTCTATAATAATGAAGACTCCGAGCAAATCATTTGCCCAGTGTTGCCAGATTTCCATAACGCGCTGCATCAGCAGCTGGATGGCGGCAGGCACCCGGCTCAAAAGAACCGGGTGCTTTCCTGTTTCGTTGTCACAGGGAAAGAATATCAGGCAGTCTGCTGCATAGGGCGATATCCGCCGCACCCACAATGCCTACATCGCAGTGAATGCTTGGAATAATGTTGAGCTGCATTGGGAACATGTCGATCTGCTTCAAATGCTCCAGCGACTGGTTTATGCAGTCAAAAATGGTCTCTCCCAGAAAATCAATCACCGAGCCGGAGAGCACATAGTTGCTGATGTCCAAAATGTAGTTCAGATTGTACACCATGGGAAGAACGCGGCTTACGATATATTCGCTGATTTCCTGCTTCTTTTCCTTGCCGCATGGGATATTATGGGCAATATCCACCTGAAATCTTCTCTCTATGGCACTGGCACAGATTTGATTGTTGAGGCGAAGCGGTACAAGATCCTCCTTCTGGTCAGACAGCTTGAGGTCATTCATCACCAAGCCCACATCGCCGGCGTAGTTTCCGTTTCCGTGCCATATATGGTCGTTGATAATGATTCCCGCGCCGGTGCCGGTTCCCACGGACAGGAAAAACAGATTTGAAAAAGCGGGATTGTTCCGCAGGATCGTTTCCCCGAGGGATGCGGCGTTCATGTCATTTTCGATAAAAACGGGCAGGGCGCAATTCTGGCGGAAGCTCTTATAGAGATCATAGAAATTGTACAGCTTTCCCCATCGCATAAACGTATTATTCTTTGCGTCGATGATACCCGGCATGCCGATTCCCACACCCAGCACCTTTGTCATCGGATGCGCCAGAATCAGGGTGTCAATTGCATCCGTCATGCGCTTGGAGATGGCCTCGTATTCCTCCGGCGCAGAAGGATCGGCCTGTACAAAGTAATCGATATAATCGATCACTTCATGCAGCAGGTTCATAAGTCCCACACGCAGGTGGTTGCCCTCAAAGAAGATTCCGATTGTGCTGAATGCGTTCTTGTTCAGACGGAGCTGTAATCCCTTTCGCCCCAGACCGTTTTCCGAGGTGGAAACGGTATCCGTTTCGGAGACAAGTCCCATCTGGATAAAGTCGGAGATCACATTGGAAACCGTGGGAAATGTCAGATTGGACTGCTTTACAATGTCCGCCTTTGAAAGGACATTGCGCTGGAGAAACATTTGAAGCACGACACCTCTGTTTTTGCTTCGAAGATATGCGGGAATGTATGTATGCACGTCGGTGAGTCTCCTTTCCAAATTTTCGGGGTATCGGTGCTTGGCCGTGTCAGACAATCCCCAATTCTCGCTTGGCCGCAGGGTAAAGCTCCCTGCGCAAATATTTATTCGGGCTGTTCAGGATGTGCTGTAAATAGACCAGACACAGATCGTTGACCCGGTCTACCGCACAGTAGGCACCAGCCGCGCCGCCCCAGCCGAAGTTGTCCCAGCCGGGGGTACCGTTGGGGCAGCCCACGCCAAAGCCGTACCCATACCGGGTATCCATCTGCGCCTTCTGGAAGGTAGCAATCTGCTTTCCCCGCAGGCAATCCGTGGACAGAAGCGTAACCGTCTCCGGCTTCAGGATTTTCCCTGTCCGAAGTGCCTCCAGCAGCCGCATGACGTCTCCGGCAGTAGAGTAACACCCTGCGCCGCCGCTCTCGTACGCGTCCCCAAGCTTGAATCCGTTCTGAATATCCGTGCCGCAGTTTATCATTTCACGGGTATCATTATCGTAGCGGTACTGCGCGCAAATGCTTCCCGCGGGCACCTCCGATGCGTCAAACGAGGAGTTCACCATGCCAAGGGGTTCAAACACATTCCGTTTCATATAAGCGCTGAACCGCTCTGCGCTGACCTGCTCCACTACCGCAGCCAGAATATCATGGGCGAAGCTATACGCCCAGTCCGTACCCGGCTCGTATTCCAGAGGTTCCTCCGCCAGGAAACGAACCGTTTGAACCGTTGGGCAGTGCCCATGGGACGCTTCCCGCGCCTTTACCCAGGCCGGACGATCATCGGCGCGATTATAGCTGAATCCCGCCGACATGGTGAGCAGATGTTCTATCGTTATCGGGGTAACGGCGTCCGTTATCCCATGATCCGTCTTGACCTGCATGTGGGAAAATTCCGGGAAAAAGTCACTGAGCCGATCCTGAAGCCGGAGCCTGCCGGTCTCGATCAATTGAAAAACCGCAGTCACCGTCATCAGCTTTGAGACGGAATAGATGTTAAACCGTTGGTCAGCACCCAGGGGTTTCGTTTTTTCATAGTCGCTGAACCCCGCCCGGCGGTGATAAACCTCATTCCCCTTATAGTAAACAAGGCAGTCAAAGGCCGGGATCCCCATATCCATAAATTGGTTCAGCAATGTTTCTAAGGCTCCAGGCATTGGTATAACGTTCCTTTCCTTTTAACGTTTTTTCAGACCCATTGCGTGCAAATACCAAATGGCATGAGGGAGCCATTCCTCCGCCCAGCGCCAGTTATCATCGATCTGCGGATTATCCAGAGGAGATGCAACATATTCAATGCCCTCGTCATCGTCAATGGCGCTGGTGATGCCGTTGACGATTCCGCAGGGAACGCCAATGAAATCGTACTGATATCGGAAGAAATATTCCGGATTGTGCCGGCCGCGGTTCACCATCATACACGAATCATACGGATTCAGCCCCAGCACCCAGGCTACCTGGTCATCCGCAAAATGCTGCAATGCCTTCCGAAGCTCTGCGTCCTTCGTTGTATCCATCAGCAGCCTTGCCGCCGCGGCAAGGGACAGGATCCGCGCGTTTTCCCCCTGCCACCAGGGAGCATCATCGGAATTGTGGGGGAAGAAAAACTGTTCTTTCCGGTTCCCGTTCCGATCCTGGGTGTATTCCCGTGCGTAACCGAAGGGGTTGGAAACCCGGTTCGTCATTTCCAGGAGGAAGCGCATGACTTTTTCCGCGGTATCGATCGCCTTTTGTTTTCTGCCTGCTTCCTTTTCGATTTCCGCGTAGTGCAGCAGCGCCATAACCGGCGCGCCTTCCTCCGCCGGGGAAAAGAAAGGCCGATCTGTCTCATCATGGCTCAGGTAGCCGCTGCGATCGGTTTTCTCCACGTAATGGCGCATGATCCGATCCGCATATTTCCGGGACCGGCGCATAAAGCCAAACTCCCGGGAGGTACGGTACAGCTCAACGCAGGCCTCCAGCGCGCAATATTCGTCCATCAGGTTCCACTTGCCGTCCTTGGTGTACCGCTCGTTATTTTCTTCCAGATACAGGAACGACTCTCTCGCCGCATTCAGATATTCCTGAGAAGAGTACTCCTGAGAAGCGTATGGGTAACGGGCCGCCATTGCCAGTGCTGCAACCGCATACCCCCCGCCGCCCCGGAGGGAAGCTTCATAGCTCTCGTCCGTGATCTTCCATTCGCTCTGGGGAACGGGCTTCCCGTCTTTCCCAATGGTATTTTTGTACTCAAACCCGCATTTGCGTGTCACTTCGGACAGCTCGTAAGCGTCCGGCAGCCGCAGGGGGCCTGCTTTGAAGAAGGAGCCGGAGGGCGCTCTGCGGCGCATCAGCCAGTTTGCGCCATAGGACGCCTCATCCAGGATACGCCGGTTAAAAATCGCGTAATACTCCCAGCTGCTCTGCTCAATGAGTTCAATGAGCTTATAGAAGGTAAAGACAGCCAGGTTTCCCTGCTGTGCGCCGAAAAATCCGGAAACCGTCTGGTGGGTGAGATGGACGCCGATATCACCGGTGGCGTCATTCCAGCCCCCGTGCAGATCCACAACGCCCTCACGGGGGCCCTTAAATACAAGCTGACGGTCAATCTGTTCATATTCGCCGGTCACCCGCTGGGACTTGAAATAATACATGACGGAAGACAGCGTGGTGTACTCCAATACATTGCCGTAAATTTCAAACGGAGCCGACTTTACCACACCGGCAGTGGTCTCTACCTTAATTATATAGGAATGGCCGTAGTTGTGACCCTTGTCAGGCTGGAAATCAGAAAAGGGCATGGCATAAAAGTCCCCCTTGTTCCACCGGGCAACCTGCTCTGGCTTTTCCATTCTTCCCCGGTAGACAACATCCCCGGTTCGTTCTTCCAGGATCGTAAATGTATCGCCGATCGGCTTTTCCTGATTGTCGGCCTGTAAAATTGCTTTTTTGGTATCCTCGGAATCATATCCAAGGTGGGTGATTAATATTCTGACCATTCGGCGGCGCCTCCTGTCGTAAATTTTTCCATCGGCAATCAGCCTTTGACGGAGCCTGCGGTCAGCCCTTTCACGACCTGGTTCTGTGCCACAACGTACAATAGTAGAACCGGGAGGATCGTCAGGCAAATTGCTGCCATCATGGCGCCGTAATCCGTACCGTACATATTGCTTACAAGCGACAGAATAACACTGACCGGCTGCGAGCTTCTGGTGGGCAAATACACCAGGGAGAGAAGCAGCTCGTTATAGGTCCAAATGAAGGTCATGGTGCCGACCGTAGCCAGCATGGGCTTGGACAGCGGAAGGACAATGTGGAGCAGCACCTGCATCACGTTGGCACCATCGATAATGGCCGCTTCGTCCAGCTCTCTGGGCAGTGAGCGCACGTAGCCCGTAAGCAGCAACGTGGAAAAGCTCATATTGCCGGCAATCAGCGGCAGGATAACCGCCCACTGCGTTCCCTTAAACGGGGATGCGCTGATAAGCACAAAGTTCGGAATCAGGGTGGAAAATGCCGGGACCAGCATACAGCCGGAGAGCAGTGCGTTGATATATTTGTTGAACTTGTTGTCAAAGCGCCCCAGTGCATAGGCAGCAAATCCGGCGCAGACCAAGACGCCAAGGACGACACCGCCGCAGATCAGCATACTGTTTTTGAACGCCCGAATCAGGTTCATGTCCGGGTACGTGGACATTTTGATATAATTCTGAAACGTCCAGGTCTTCGGCAGAGACAGAGAGCTCAGCAGAATATCGTTGGATTCCTTAAAAGAATTGATAAACACCCAAAGAAGGGGGATTATGGTCAGCAGGGCCCAGAAAATAAGAAGGGTATACAGAAGAAAGCCACGGATAGATGACCTGACTTTGTCACTCTTTTTTAGATAAGTATAGCTCATATTCTTCTACCTTTCAATCATCGCCCTGCATTTTGTTCATCACAAACCGAAGAATACCGGTAAGGGTAATCCCCATAATAATCATTACAATGGCAATGGCGCTGGCATAACCGGTGTTGTAATCCGAAAATGCCTTGGAGTACATATAGGAGCTGAGCAATTCGGACTCATGGCGGGGACCGCCGCCGGTAACGACATATACCATATCGAATACACGGAAGCTCTGGGAAACCACCAGCACCACGTTGGATACCAGAATCGGCTTCAGCATGGGAATCGTGATATGAAGCGCTCTTTTCAGCGGCGAGAACCCGTCAAGAAGCGCAGACTCGTAAATATCCCCCGGAATATTGGCAATTCCGGTCAGCACAACAATGAAATAAAAACCGACATGCTGCCAGACGGTTGGAACCGCAACGCAGTAAATCGCACTTTTTGCCGTCAGCCACACCTGCTTCTCATAGCCCATACTTTGCAGAATGTTGTTGAGAAGGCCGTAATCATATTTGTAGATCAGCGAAAACATCAGGCCGATCGCCGTGGCCGAGATCACAACCGGGAAAAAATAAACCGTGCGGAAGAACTTGAATCCGTGGCGCACGGAGTCTACGCAGATGGCAAGCAGCGTCGCGATTCCGATCTGGAAAATGAGCGCGAAAATGATCAGAATTCCTGTATTCCGCACTGCGATCTTCAGTACGTCGTCATGAAAAAGGTTGATATAGTTTTGCAGGCCGATGAACTTCTTGGTGGGCGAAAAATTATACCACGCCGTCAAACTGTAATATATGGTTTTGCACAGCGGCAGGATCAGAAAGACCCCAATAAAAACAAGCGCCGGGAGCAGAAATAAAAGTGGATACTTCTTGCTTTTCAGAGCCATAACGGAAGTTCTCCTTATTACGAAAGTTGGGCGGCGGGCGGCACTTTTTGCAGAGTGCCACCCGCCCGGAGTGAAACGGTATTATTCCTGAGCCGCAATATTTGCCAGCATTTCACGGGACTGTGCCAGCAGCTCCGCGCCGGTCATCTCACCCTCGCAGACAAGGACGATGTTGCCGGAGAACGTGTTATAAACCTCGCGGTTCATGTTCTGGTTGATGGGGGAAACCATCTGGGTCGCTGCGGCCATCATTTCTGCGGCGCTGACATTGACGGACTTTGTGCTTTCGGAGACCTCGAGCTGCATTGCAGAGTATCCGCCGACCTCGATGAAACGGGACAGGGTTTCCTGGGAACACATGAACTTTACGAAGTCAAGGGTAGCGCTGCTGCGCTCGTAAGCGTCCTTGGACATATACCAGCCGGAAGCATAGTCCGCAATGACTGCGCCCTCTACGCCGGTGCCGCCTTCAGGAAGCGGGCAGGAAATCATCCGCATATCCGGATTGTCTTCCACGCTGCTGAGTACCCAGGATCCGTCAAACATCATAGCGGCCTTTCCCTCGGCGAACATGGCGCGGACGTCGGCAAGAGCCAGCGTAGCGGCATCCTTGGGGAAAGCGCCTGCGTCGTAAAGCTCCTTGATGCGATCCAGCGCCTGTTCCCAGGAAGCATCCATGTATTCATTCCGCTTTTCGGGGCCAACCTGCGCCAGCAGAATGCAGTCAAACAGAGCCGTCACACGAAGCAGCGAGTTGGACAGGGGGATGTAGTCGGATTCTGTCGAAAGAACCTGGCAGGCTTTGATGATGTTTTCCCAGGTGGTGGGATACTCCAGATTGTATTCATCAAAGATCGCCTTGTTGTAAATCAGACCCTCAAAGGAACCGATATAGGGCAGGTTGCTGATCTCGCCGTTGGTTTTGCCCGCCTCCAAAGCGGAGGGAAGGAACTGATCCCGCCACTGCGGATCGTCGTTCAGGATGTCGTCCCAGGTAACATAAAGGCCGGACTTGTACAGAGGCTCGGCATCCGTACCGTTAAAGTACAGTGCGCAGTCGGCAGGCGTGCCGGCGGAAATATCCGCGTTCATCTTCGGCCGGATCACATCGCTGGTACCGGCGGTAGGCACGGACTCATCAATGATCGTAATATTGGGGTGGTCGGCCATGTACTCGGCAATGACCTCTTTCCAGGTAGGTGCCCAGGTGTCGGAGCCTGCAAAGTAGGTGATGACCCGAATGCTTTCTTCTTTCTCTTCCGTGGGCTTGGTATCCACGGTGTCGGCAGACTGGTCATTGGCCGCCGGGGTGCTGTCGGGCTTGGAAGTGCTGCATCCTGCGGTAAAAAGCATCAGGCAGGCAAGAAGCATTGCCAACATTTTCTTGAACTGGTTCATTTGTTTTCCTCCTTAAATTATGTGTTTTCTGGTGTACTTACGGTTTTTATATCATATGGCTTTCGTCATATCTGCACATCCTTCCCCCTGCCGCATTTATTAATTAAACATTAATTATAAATACTTTATACAATACATGTTCCGTTTTGTCAAGTGCTTTTTAGCAAAAATATAGTACAGTGAATCCGCCTTGCGCGTTACAGCCTGTTTGAAAGCGCCGAACAAGCGTTTTCGGAGACAGTGATCCAAGGACAGCGGGACTTTTATCGAGACGTTTTCAATGCCAGCCGTCCGTCACTTTATGTAAACCCGCAGACTCCGGTCGCAATATTTACAATTTTGCCCATCAAAAACTAGCAAAAAAGCCGAATGTAATTTCCCAATATTGACTTTATTTCCGCGCTGATATAATATAGCCGATACTTGAGCCTATTTTTACCGTTTTACAAAGTGAGGAGCGACCCATGAAAGTTGACATTACGGCACTCAACCTGATCACCATCGACTGTATCTACTCGGAGCTGGACCGGCTTCCCGGATTGGGTGAGGAGATATCCACCCCTCGGTTCAATATGACTCTCGGCGGCGGGCCGGTTGCGGCTCTGATCGCAGCGTCCCGGCTGGGCGCTCGGGTCAAACTGGTGACCAGCTTAGGTACGGATCGCTTCAGTGAAATTGCCCGGGATTTTCTGGAACAGGAGCACCTTCCTTATCGGAGCTTTGACACGGTTCTTCGCGCGGGGAATTCTTTGGTCAACGTGACCAGCGTCATGTCTCTGAAGGAGTCCGACCGTTCTTTTATCTCCTACTTCCCGGACACGGAGTTTTACACGGCTCCCTCGGAGGCGGTTTTCCAAACGCTGCAGGAGGGCGCTTATTGCATTTCCATTTTCCCCAATGCAGACCTGTTCCGGAGGCTAAAGGCTGCCGGCTGCCGGGTGGCCTTTGACGCGACCTGGAGCGATGATCTGAATATCGACGCTCTGGCGGACGTGCTTTCCTCCGTGTATCTGTTTACGCCCAACGAAAAGGAAGCGCTCAAGCTCACCGGCGCAGGCGATGCCGCAGCCGCGCTGCTTCAGCTGAAAAAGTATGTAGGAAACCCCATCGTCAAGCTGGGAAAGGACGGCGCGATTTTCCTGGAGGGGGACAAGATTGTACACTGCCCGCCCTTTGATTTTTCTGCGATTGATACCACAGGTGCCGGCGACGCATTCCTGGGCGGCGTGCTCTACGGCATGTCCCAAGGCTGGGACATGATGCGCTGTGTAAGGCTTGGAAACTACACCGGCGGCAAAGCCACTACCGGGATCGGGTGTACAACTGCAATTCCCAGCATTCGCGAATTTGAGGCGCTATGCGGCCGGAGATAACGGTTTAAGCCACCCGCACAAAAGAAAAGGCTCCCCATTATCGCAGCGGCGGCTTTTCGACCACACAACTACAATAATGAGGAGACACTTCTCCTTATTCAGGAAGGGTGTTCCCGGAATACAGCATTCTTGGGAACCTCGGCACCAACGGCGGCATGAATTCAGAAACAGGATTTGCCGGTAATGCCGTTTTCGACTTTATACGCCGGAGTAGGCGGAGTAGCCGGCATCGATGGGCAGAACCACACCGGTAATGGCGCTGGCAGCCTTGTCGTCACACAGAAAGAATACGCCGCCCAGCAGTTCTTCACTGTCCACGAACCGCCCGGTGGGAGTTCCCGCCAGAATTTTGGCGGTTCTGGGGGTGGGAGTACCGTCCTCATTAAACAGCAGCGCCCGATTCTGATTGGATACCAGGAAGCCCGGGGCAATGGCGTTGCAGCGAATGCCGCTGGCGGCGAAATAGGTAGCCAGCCACTGGGTGAAATTGGAAACGGCGGCCTTTGCGCCGGAATAGGCGGGGATCTTGGTCAGGGGCGTATAGGCATTCATGGAGGAAATGTTCAGAATGCTTCCGGCGTGCTTTTCCACCATGTCCTTGGCAAATACCTGGGTGGGAACCAGCGTTCCCTGGAAATTCAGCTTGAACACAAAATCCACGCCGCTCTGATCCAGGTCAAAGAAGGTCTTGTCGCCGGGCTTGGCTTCGCTCTGATATTCATTGGTAGTCGTTGCCCGGGGATTGTTTCCGCCGGCGCCGTTGACAAGAATGTCGCAGGGGCCGAAATCGGCGAGAACCGCCTGGTGAACGGCTTCCAGAGATTCGCTCTCCAGAACGTTGGCCTTGTAGCCCTTCAGGGTAAAGCCCTCGGCGGTGACTTCCTCCGCCAGCTTTTTGACCGCGTCCTCATTTAAGTCCAGAGCGGCAACCTTAGCTCCGGCCTGGGCAAATGCCCGCGCCATGGTGGAGCAGAGAACGCCGCCGGCACCGGTGATAACAACCACTTTCCCGGTAAAATCAACATTCAAGGGAAGATTCAGCATAAAAAACATCCTTTCTTCATTCGGTTACAGAGAACGGAAAATAGTGCTTGGTATTGTAATAGCAGATGTTGGAAATCAAGGCTTCCAGCGCCTGCGGGTCTTCGGGGTATAGCCCCTGCTCCACCCAGCCGCCGACCAGATCGCAGAGAATTCTGCGGAAGTATTCGTGGCGGGGATAGCTGAGGAAGGAACGGGAATCCGTCAGCATTCCCACAAACTGACCCAAAACGCCGTTTGCTGCCAGGTCGCTCAGCTGATTGCGGATGCCCTGCAGGTGGTCGTTGAACCACCAGGCGCTGCCCATTTGCAGCTTTCCGGCCTCTCCGCCGCCCTGGAAGCAGGAGATGACGGAAGCCACCGCCGTATTATCGGCGGGATTCAGAGAGTAGACAATGGTCTTTGGCAGACCGTCATTTTCCCGGAAGGCATTCAGGAGCTTTGCCAGATTGGAAACACCGGAATTGCTGTTTACGGCATCGTAGCCGGAATCCGGCCCCAGTGCGGCAAACTGCACGGTGTTGATATTGCGCAGGCAGCCAAAGTGGAGCTGCATTGCCCAGCCTAACTCTGCGTAAGCCTTGGCGCAGGCAACGGTGACGTAGGTCTTGTAGACATCCGCCTCTGCCGGTGAGATTGGCGCTCCGGCCAGCACCTTTGCAAGAGTACGGTCAGCGGCTGCTTCGTCAGGAGCGGCAAACATGCAATAGTCCATTCCGTGATCTGCGGCCACACAGCCCAATGCGCGGAATACCTCCATCCGGCGTTTCAGCGCGGCAACCACATCCGCCGCGCTGTGAATAGGAATACCGGCGGCGTTTCCCAGCGCTTCCAGATAGGCGGCCGCGCCGGGCTTTTCGATATTTACCGCCTTGTCTGGGCGGAAGGCGGGCAGAACCAGAATATCCATAGAAGTGTCATCCCGAAGCTGACGATGATAACGCAGATCGTCCGCCGGGTCATCGGTGGTGCAAATGCCCTTGACCCGGAATTTTCGCATAATATCCCTGGGCGTCATGTCCGCAAGCTGTTCGTTGCAGCGGTCATAAATGCTTTTTGCATTGGCGGCATTCAGAACCGTATCGATGCCGAAGCCCCGCTTCAATTCCATGTGACTCCAGTGGTAAATGGGGTTGCCGATCATGTTGGGAAGAGCGGCGGCAAACGCGGAAAACTTTTCCCAGTCGGAGCCGTCTCCGGTGATGTTTTGCTCCGGAACCCCGGAAGCCCGCATGACGCGCCACTTGTAATGGTCGCCCCCCAGCCAGACCCTGCTGATGTTCCCAAGGGGCTTGTTTTCGGCGATTTCCTTGGGGGAAATATGGCAGTGGTAGTCCAGAATGGGCAGCGCTTCCGCAGTACCGTGGTACAAGGCCTGGGCGGTTTGATTATTCAGGAGGAAATCCTCATCCATAAATGCTTTCATATACGATTCCTCACTCAATCACGCCGCCGTTGGCTTCAATCAGGCCGTTTAAGTACGCACTGCCTAGCGCACGGTCGTACAGGCCGTAGCCGGGCTTGGCATCGGAACCCACTTCGTTCCAGATCATGCGGCCATGATCCGGACGGAAATATCCGTCAAAGCCGGTTTCCACCAGCGCTTTGACGATGGCGTTCATATCCAGAGAGCCGTTTTTCGTCAGGTGCGCCGTTTCCTCGAAAGAGCCGTCCGGCAGAATTTTGACATTGCGCATATGCATAAAGCCGATGCGTTTTTTGGCGGAGTATTTGCGCACCAGGTAGGGAATGTCGTTTTTGGGGGAGCAGCCCAGGCTGCCGGTGCAGAGGCACAGGGCGTTGGCGGGGCTGTCCACAATGGACAGATACCGATCCAGATTTTCCTCGCAGGTAATGACCCGGGGCAGACCGAAAATGGAGTACGGGGGATCGTCCGGGTGCAGCGCCATGGTAACGCCGCAGCTTTCCGCAACGGGAATCACCCGCTTCAGGAAATACTCGATATTACGCCAAAGTCCCTCCTCGCCAAGAGCGGAATAGTCGCGAATGAGATCACGTACCTGATCCTGAGTATAGCTGGCGTCCCATCCGGGCAAATGGATATCGTCCTTCAGCGGATCCAAGTCCTTGAGCTGATCCCAGTACATAACCAGGCTGGTGGAGCCGTCCGGCGCTTTTTTGTCCAGCTGGGTTCTTGTCCAGTCGAAAACCGGCATAAAATTATAGGTGACACATTTGACACCGTATTTTGCACAGCGGCGGATGGATTCACAGTAGTTCTCAATATGCCGCTCCCGCTCCGGAAGACCCAGCTTGATCTCTTCGGTAACGGGAATGGATTCCACCACGTCAAAAATCAATCCATGGGCCTTGCAGGCATCCGCAATGCGGCGAATGGATTCCTCCGGCCAGACCTCGCCGGGCTTTACGTCGTACACGGCCGACACGATGGAACGCATCCCGGGAATCTGCGCAATCTGCGCCAATGTGACCGGGTCGGTTTCTCCGTACCAGCGAAACGAACTTTTCATAAACGAGCCTCCTTCTTAACTGCTGCTATCAGAATAGCACACTGCGGCAAAAAAAGCGTGGTGTTTTTTATGTTGAAATCTGGTGAATCTTGCTCTATACTATTGGCAAAGGAGGTGCGCCATGCACAAGGATATTTGGACGGATCGACAAATTATGCTGGGAGATGTCCCCTTTGAGTTCTATCACTATCTGGACGAGGTGGCGCCTCAGGTTGCCTTTCACCAGCATCCGTTTTATGAGCTTTTCTTCTTCCTGAGCGGGAATGTGAGCTACAGTATCGAGGGAAAGACCTATTCCCTGCGTCCCGGAGACGTACTGCTCACCAACAGCCACGATGTACACCGTCCAGAAATCCTTCCGGGCAAACCCTATGAGCGGGTGGTTGTCTGGCTCTCGGACGACTTTTTTAGGCTCTTTTCCGAGGATGGCGAAGCGCTGATGGCGTGCTTCCGGGATGCCGCGACGAAGGATTATCGCCTGCTCCGCCCGGACGAGCAGAGCTATCTGCGGCTGTTCCGGCTGTGCCAGCGCATCACCCAGACACAGAACAGCAAGGAGCTGGGAGCGGCGGCGCTGGGGTACGCACTGGTGACGGAATTTCTGGTAGAGGTTTGCAGGTGCTATTATCGTGCGCCCATCGTGTCGCCTGGGGATGTCACGGAAAACGACAGGGTCAATCAGGTGATCGGCTACATCAATGCGCATATCAGCGAGGAGCTGACGCTGGAAAATCTGTCGGAGCGCTTTTTCGTCAGCAAGTTTTACCTATCCAAGCAGTTCCGGCAGTACGCCGGTCTCAGCATTTATCAGTACATCATGAAAAAAAGATTGACCCTGGCAAGAGAAGCGCTCTTGCAGGGCAGCAGCGTAACGGAAGCATTTCTGTCCTCCGGCTTTAATGACTATTCTAACTTCCTGAAGGCCTTCAAGCGGGAATACGGAAGCTTACCCAAACAGCTTCGCCGATGATTCGCGCCTGCACACAGGGGACATTTTACGTGCCTTTCAATGCGATTTGTGCCTCTGTGTTTCAGTGGTTTTCCCGGGCATCTGGACGTGTATACGGCGGCGAAAACCTGGGCCGAAGATGAACAGGACGCAAAAGATTTTGGCTGGACTTTTTGTGCTTTATGTAGTATATTAGAATAGCAGTTGTTGGTTCGATTATCTGTATCCACACCCAAAGGTTATTTCGGATCAACGCGGTTAAAGGAGCGGTTGTTATGCAGGTAACAGGGCGGTATCCCTACGAGAGTGGCAGAGATTATGCACTGAGAATCATAAAAAAGAATATTATCAATTTGGAGCTGGAGCCAAGGAGCCGGGTAAATGACCGGGCGCTTGCGGAGGAGCTGGGACTGTCGAGAACCCCCGTGCGGGAGGCTTTGATCGAACTGTCAAAAAGCAATGTCGTACAGATTTATCCGCAGAGCGGAAGCATCATTGCGCCTATCGACTATGACATTATGGAAGAAGCCCATACCATGCGGGAAATACTGGAGTGCGCCGTAGTGGAAATGTGCTGCAAAGTGGAGTCCATTGATGAACTGGGTGCGCTGGAGGAAAACCTGAGACTTCAGGAGTTTTATCTGGAGCATCGGACGGCGGACAAGCTCATGGATCTGGACAACGAGTTTCATAAACTGCTGTTCACTGTGGCAAAGATGCCCCATGTTCACAGCCTGATGGAGAATTTTACCATTCACTTCGACCGGGTGCGGTATCTTTCCTACCAAGCGATCAGGGACGTGACGTCGGTTGGCGGACACCGGAAGATTCTGGATGCGGTGGTTCAGCATGACGTTCCCCGGGCTGTAGAGAAAATGCGGAAGCATCTGAACAATTACCAAGTGGAAAGAGAGGAACTGATGGAGCGGTATCCCCAGTATTTTGCTTGACGGTCTGCAGCGGCCGCGGGATATTTACCCTGGATGCAACAGAGATTTTTCCTGTGATTTTGCCCCAAAGATGATATATTGCCAGATATTCCGGACAAGGCGCCCTTGCATTTGTCCGGAAATTTTTTGCCCTGTGGGGCAGACAAAATAGCAGGCAAGCGGCCGGAAACGCTGCAAAAAAAGAAGACATTCATGTTGAAAAAGTTTTGGCTTTTAAAGGAGAATGTTAAAAATGCTGCATTTCCCGTAGAAGAAGGCGGAACGATTGGTGGTTATAGATAAAACTTGGCAAAGATATTTGGGAAAAGCCTCCAATTGATATCCTAATATATTAGTGTTATAGTATACCCTGTGGATAGGGTAATCGGACTGCTTGATGAATAAAAGCAAAATTGCATGACGCGCTCGAAGGTTTGACGAGGTGGGAACTCCATGGTTGTGCCATCATTCCCCGACGGTTGAATCCTGTATCAAAGCGTTTAGCGTGCGGATAGGAGAAGTAACCATGCAGAATGAAACATTGTTAACTGCGGAGTCAATCAACAAATCATTTGGGCCAACGCATGCAGTTGCGGATTTTTCCATTGAGATCAAGCCGGGAGAGATTCGGGGACTAATCGGCGAGAACGGTTCCGGAAAAAGTACGTTCTCTTCCATTGTGGTTGGTCTGCACCGGCCGGATTCCGGAACGCTTTTCCTGAAGGGAGAACAGTATGCTCCGGCAAATACGGAGGATGCTGCCAAGCACGGCGTTGCGCTGATCGTGCAGGAGATCGGAACGATTGCCGGAATTACGGTAAGCGCAAATATCTTCCTGAACAAGGAAGAGCAGTTTTCCAAGCATGGGATGCTGGACTTCGGACGAATGAATCAGGAGGCCCGCCGGATTCTCGATCAGATCGGCGGTGAGCATATCGATCCGACTGCCATTACCGGCACGCTGAATCTGGAGGATCGGAAGCTCGTCGAGATCGCAAGAGCCATGTATTCGGAGCCGATGCTGCTGATCATTGACGAAACCTCCAATGCGCTGACGACCCACGGGCGGCATATTCTCTACAAGAATATGCGCGAGGTTCGGAACAGAGGCGGAAGCGTTATGTTTATCACCCATGACATGGAGGAATTGGTGTCGGTTTGTGACAGCGTGACAGTCATGCGGGACGGCCATTTTATCAGAACCCTGGACAAGGATGAAATGGATTTGAAGTCGATGAAGGAGCTGATGGTCGGCCGCGAGATCAGCGCGCATTTCTACAGATTGGATCAGGCACCCAAATACAATCCGGATAAAGTCGTGATGCGGGTGACCGGGCTTAGCAGCATTGGCGTGGAGAATGTGTCGCTGGAGCTTCATGAGGGTGAGATCCTGGGAATCGGCGGCCTGGCGGAAAGCGGCATGCATGAGCTGGGCCGGCTCCTGTTCGGACTGGAGAAGAAGGACGGCGGCGAGGTTGTCATTACGAAGTCCGGAGATAAGATCCATTCACCCCGGGATGCCATTCGCAACAGCGTTGGCTACATGTCCAAAAACCGGGATACGGAAGCACTGCTGCTGCAATTCAGCATAGCGGACAATATTTCTCTTCCCAGCCTGGATCGCATCCGCAAGCACGGATTGATTTTGGAGAAAAACGAGCGGAACCTGGCGGATGTTTGGGCGAGAAACCTGTCGATAAAGATGCGGAGCCTGAATGATCTGTGTACGAAGCTCAGCGGCGGCAATAAGCAAAAGGTCGTCTTGGGCAAGTGGCTGGGAAATGATTCTCATGTTTTGATTATGGACTGCCCCACACGCGGCATCGACATCGGTGTCAAAGAGGCAATTTATCGCTTGATGGAGCAGTTAAAGCAAGAGGGACGCGCGATGATTATGATATCGGAGGAGCTTCCTGAACTGATCGGAATGAGTGACACGATTCTGATTATGAAAGACGGCGTTGTTACGCACAAGGTTGACCGGAGTCCCGAAGTGAGTGAGCAGGCCATCATTCAGTATATGATTTGAGGAGGGAATGCAACCTATGCCAAATGGAACAGAGAAAGGTAAGACACTTACCAGACACTATAAGGGCTATTGGTTGACAAAATTTGTTGACTTTTTTCCTCTGCTGGGATTCCTGGCCATTGTATTGGTATTCGGAATTGCGACGAAGGGGAAGATGTTCCGCCCGTTTAATCTTAAAACCATCTGGAAGCAGTCATTTCTGTACATTGTAGGTGGACTGGGTGTCATATTCTGCTATGCGCAGGGCGTGCACGATTTTTCTCTTGCATCCAACATTGCTTTGAGCGCCATTATCGGAAATATGGTGGGCGGGCAGAACCCGGTTCTGACGGTCGCCGTTACGCTTCTTGTGGGTGCGACAGTTGGCTGCCTGAACGGCTTCCTGTATGCGACCACAGGCCTGAGCGACTTTATTCTCACGCTGTGTGTAAACTTCCTGATTTCCGGCTGCCTGACAACCTTAATGGGAAGCAACGCCTACTTAGAGGGATGCAAGACATTACTGGCATTAAACGGGCAGACCTTTGAAACGGTTGTTATTCTTGTTTCTACTTTGCTCGTTGGATATGTGTTCCATTTTACAAAATACGGCCGGTATTGTAAGGCATTGAGCGCAGGCGAGGTTGCGGCTGTTCAGTGCGGCGTTAAGGTTCGCTGGATCAAATTCTCGGCGTTCCTGATCGCAGGTGTTACGGCGGGCTTAGTTGCACTCCTGTCGTCGATCCGGGCGGGAACCGTGGGAAGCAACACCGGCTCCATGTTCCACTTCAACATTATGATCTGCATGATCCTGGGCGGTATGCCGTTAACCGGCGGCAAGGACGCAAAAATTCTGAACGTGTTTTTCGGCGTATTGGGCTGCATGGCGCTGACGAATGGCATGGTCATGCTTGGCCTCCCCAGCCGGATGCAGGACGTCGTAAAGGGCGTGGTGTTCATCACCGTTGCCGTGGGTATGACGCGTCTGAGAGAAAAGGCCAACGCGATTTGATGGCCGAATAAATGATCCACATGGGGGATACCCCCCTTTGGAAAAATAAAAAATGGAGGAAGTTATGAAAAAGGTACTTGGATTTATCTTAGCGGTATGCATGATTTTGTCGATGGTGGCGTGTGCCGGTAACAATGCACCGGCGGATGCTGCGAAAACCCCCAGCTCCGAGGCTGCTGTGCAGACGGAAGCAACCCAGGCAGAAGCTCCGGAAAAGAAGGAACTGAAGAAATTCACGCTGGGTCTTATGGATCCCGGCGCATGGAACGCAGCGTATGGCCCTGTCATGGATCAGATCGAAGCGCTGAAAGAGGATCTGAACTTTGAGACGATTTACGCAACCAGAGCCGGCTCTTCTACGGATGACGTTCTGGCGGCGGCACAGAATCTGATCGTTTCCGGTGCGGACTGCATCGTATTTGGCAACGAAGTTCTGATGTGCTACATGCAGATTGCCGAAATCTGCGAGGACGCTGGCGTATACTGGACGATGTACTGGGCCGGTGTCAAGGAAGAGGATCGGGAGACCCTGAAGAACTACAAGTACTATGTCGGTGGCTTCTATGAGGACGAAGAGTATGCCGGATACTGGCAGGGCAAAGCTGCCGGTGAGGCCGGATGCAAGAACCTCTGCCTGATCGGCGCACCGGACGGCCTGGACTTTACCATCCGTCGGAATAAGGGCCTGCAGAAGGCTTGCGAAGAATATGGCATTACCATTCTTGCTCAGGAGCGGGATCTGACTCTGACCGGTTCGGCTGCCGGTGGTATGGACATCGTAAACCGCTTCCTGGCGACGTACCCCCAGTGCGACGGCATCATCATCCAGGGGCGTACACACTCCTGCCTGGCAGGTGTTGTCAACGGTTTGGCCGACGCCGGCAAGACTGCGGACATTCCCATTTTCGCCATTGACTGCAACATTAACCAGACGGAATATTTCAAGAACGGACAGGAAGCCGGCGTTATCGGCGGTCATCACCTCGGCGGTATGTACGGCGTCATCCTTCTGACGAACATCATGAACGGCACGCCCCTGACCAACGAAAAGGTGTACCTCCTGAACAGATATGTCGAGCTTACCACCTATGAGCAGTGCGTGGAATGGGCTTATCACATCTGGGACAACAACGCCTACACCGGCGAGGAAATCCTGCCCTACATCAAGGCCTACAACCCCAACGCAACCTATGAGGATCTGGTTGCTCTGACGGAGTCCTACAGCCTGGATGACATCATTGCGCGGCACGGCCACGCTCCCGCAGAATCGTAAATTTCGATAAGAGGTTCGTTTTCGTGTGCCGCCGGCAGGCCGGCGGCACATCCTCAATACTTCCACCAATGGGAGGGAACAACTAGTGAAGAGAATAAAAAATAGACTGACCTCAGTGCTGGCTTTTGTGGCGATTCCCGGCGCAGTGTACCTGCTGTTTCTGATTTTGCGTCCTGCGGCCTTCGGGAAATTCTCCATGCTGGGCATGCTGATCACCCAGTCTTTTATCAATAGCATTATTGCCTGGGGACTTTCTTTCAGCATGACGGCGGGCAATCTGGATCTGTCGATCGGCGCACAGATTTCCGTTTCGACGATTGTGGGATGTCTGCTTTCGCAAAAGATCGGAATGCCGGGGTTAATCTTGGGATGTGTAGGAACTTCCTTGGTGGTTGGAGTGATTAAGGTATTGCTGATGCGGGTAATCCGGATGTCCTCAATGGTCATCAGCATTGCTTACGCGCTGATCCTGGCGTCCATAGGCGGCGTAATTGGCGGCAGTGAGATTCTGGTGATCAGTACGGAACATACCATTCTTGGACGTTTTCCCGCGAATGTAATCATTTTCCTTACTATGGGCGCGATTATGTTCTTCCTGCAAAAATACAGCGTTTATGGCGCAAAGGCTCGTGCAGTCGGCGGAAATCCGGTGTTGGCAGAATCGGCGGGTATTTCCACGATTCAGACGCAGAGTGTAGCCATTATGCTTGCGGCCGTGTACGGCGGCATTGCTGCGCTGCTTTCGCTGAGCTATGGAACGGGTACTTCCATTGAAAATGGTCTGGATACGATAGGCACGGCATTTCAGGCAATGCTGGGTGTGTTCGTCGCAGGGTTTATCTCCAAGCAGGTAAATATCGTATTTGGTATTTTTGCCGGAATTCTCTCCTTGAATATTCTGCAAACGGGATTGGTCGCCGTGAATTTCGATACGAATTTGAAGAACACAATCACCGGCCTGTTCCTGATCATTCTGATGGCAGTTACGGAAATGCGTAAGGTTTCCGCGGAAGAGAAAATGCACCGCGACGCATTTAAGGCCAATTCCATGAAGCGTAAACAGATTCAGGCAGCAGATAGATAGGAGGCAAGCTTGTGTATCTTTTGAAAGGACGTGTCATCGACGGGAATGCTGATACACCGATTGAATCCGGTGCAGTCGCAGTCGATGGAGAGAAAATCCTTTGGGTAGGTGAAGAGAAGACCGGCGAGGCCATGTTCCCCCAGGCGCAGCACATTGCGGTGGAGAACGGAACCATTATGCCGGGACTGATCGATACCCATGTGCATATCGGCGGAATGATTGGGAAGCCCTTTATGGTTTCCCCCCATGAGGCAACCGTTCGGGCACTTCCCAAATTGAAGCAAATGCTGCATAGCGGCTATACAGCCCTTCGTGAGTGCGGCGGCATCGGCGTTTACATCCGCGGCTGCCAGGAGGAAGGACTCTTTGAAAGCCCCCGTATCAACTCGGCGGGTATGGGCGTGTTTCAGACGGGCGGTCACGGAGACGTGACCAGAGGAATGCTGTTCCCCGCGAGCCTGCCCAAGAATACGCTGGTTTCCTGGGGACTGGTTGCGGACGGCGAAGCGGAGATTCGGCAGCAGTGCAGACGGACGCTGAGTCAGGGCGCGGACTTTATTAAAATTGCCACGTCTTCCGGCGTAAACAGCAATTGCAAAACCGTAAACAAGGTGGAATTTTCCGATGAAGAGGTTCGGGCCGCGGTAGAAGAAGCGGAGCATTTCGGAACCTACGTTGCTTCCCATGCGGTCAGCAACGGCGGAATTAAACTGGCTGCCCGAAACGGCGTCAGAACCATTGAGCACGCGACGTTCCTGGACGAGGAAGCCATTGACCTGATTCTGAAGGCGGATGCGTATGTAGTTCCCACTTTTGGCCTTGCAAAGGTGCAGTTTGATATGCGGGATCGTCTCGATCCAATCGTCGGAAAGAAAATTGCAATTGCATATGAGGAGCACTGCCGAACCTGGGAGCTGGCCGTGAAGAATCATCTTAAGATCGGCGTCGGAACGGATTTCTTCCCGGGACCGGACAACGCAATGGAGCTGCAGCTGCTGACGGAATTGGGGATGAGCTCCATGGCGGTCATCCAGGCGGCGACGAAGGTAAATGCGGAAATTATTATGCGGGATGATCTTGGTACGATCGAGCCGGGAAAACTGGCAGATCTGATTGTCGTATCGGGCGATCCCCTGAAGGACATTACGCTTCTGCGCGATCCGGAGAATGTGAAGCTGGTCATGCAGGGCGGGGAAATCAAGAAGCAGCTTCCGGCATAAAAACGTCTTCCCCAATATTACCCCCAAACCACATTAACTGTCCTGTAACGGGGCAGTTAATGTGGTTTTTATCATCAAATCGGGACGGACATGAAAACCTGTAAGCAAAAAGGACTGCATTTACAGAAATTGTATATTGGCCACCTGGGGCAGGACAGAACTCCCTCTTGATTTCCCATAAACCTTGCTGTATAATAGGAATTAAAGAATCCCACTTGGAGGAACCTGTTATGTTGATTTCCACAAAGGGGCGGTATGCCCTGCGCGTGATGATAGACCTGGCCGAGCATCGGTCGGGAGAGTTTATTTCTCTGAAAGAGATCGCCCAGCGGCAGGAAATTTCCGAGAAATATCTGGAGAGCATCATCCGGATGCTGGTAAAGGCGAAGGCCGTGGAGAGCCTGCGGGGCAAGGGCGGCGGATACCGGCTGACGAAAAAACCCGAGCAGTACACGGTGGGCAGCATTCTGCGGCTGACGGAGGAATCCCTCGCCCCGGTATCCTGTCTGGAGGAGAGCGCCGGAACCTGCTCCCGGTCGGGGCAATGCCGCACGCTGGCGCTGTGGCAGGGGCTGGATAAGGTGATTCAGGACTATCTGGAAAGCGTGACCATTGCCGACCTGATCGAGCAGTGTCCCGCGGGAGACGACTACGTAATATGAACCGAACCTGCCCGTTCCGCCTTGGATGGGTGGAGGGACTGCCACTTGGCTCTCCCTCTGGGAGAGCTGTCACCGAAGGTGACTGAGAGGGCGTTACACCCCCGTTTCCCCTCTCCGTCTTCGCTGCGCTCAGCCACCTCTCCCATAGGGGGAGGCAAGGGGTGCCGTTCCATTCCGTGGGGCGGGCTTTTATCCAGTAATTCGATAAGCCTATATTCCCTACCAGAAAAATAGGAAAATATTTTTTCAAAACCTATTGACAAGATAGGGAAATGGG
>CAKTKX010000003.1 GCA_934572365.1 uncultured Oscillospiraceae bacterium | reverse complement strand
GGCGACGACGAGCACGGCTGGGACGACAACGGCGTGTTCAACTTCGAGGGCGGCTGCTACGCCAAGGTCATCAACCTGGACAAGGACTCCGAGCCTGACATCTACAACGCCATCCGCCGGGACGCTCTGCTGGAGAACGTCACCGTGGACGGTAACGGCAAGATCGACTTCGCCGACAAGTCCGTCACCGAGAACACCCGTGTGTCCTACCCCATCGACCACATCGAGAAGATCGTCCGTCCCGTTTCCGCGGCTCCCGCTGCCAAGAACGTGATCTTCCTGTCCGCCGACGCCTTCGGCGTTCTGCCTCCCGTGTCCATCCTGACCCCCGAGCAGACCCAGTACTACTTCCTGTCCGGCTTCACCGCAAAGCTGGCCGGTACCGAGCGGGGCATCACCGAGCCTACCCCCACCTTCTCCGCCTGCTTCGGCCAGGCCTTCCTGGAGCTGCATCCCACCAAGTATGCTGAGGAGCTGGTCAAGAAGATGCAGGTTTCCGGCGCGAAGGCTTACCTGGTCAACACCGGCTGGAACGGCACCGGCAAGCGTATCACCATCAAGGATACCCGCGGCATCATCGACGCCATCCTGAGCGGCGACATCCTGAAGGCCGAGACCAAGAAGATCCCCATGTTCGACCTGGAAGTCCCCACCGCTCTGCCCGGCGTGAATCCCGCCATCCTGGATCCCCGGGACACCTACGCCAACGTGGAAGAGTGGGAGACCAAGGCCAAGGATCTGGCCGGTCGGTTCGTCAAGAACTTCGTCAAGTACGAGGGCAACGACGCCGGCAAGGCCCTGGTCGAGGCTGGCCCCAAGCTGTAATCAGCGGCACAATTTTACGATAACCGATAAGCGGCGCAGCGTAAGCTGCGCCGCTTTTAGATTGTCCCCAAAGGCCAACGGCCTTTGGGGACAAAAGAAGATTGCAGTCTGCTACGCGCACGCCCTGGCCGCCATAGGCGGCCAACTCGCACACTTCACAGCCTGAGAGGTATTTTCTGCCAGGTACACGCCCTGGCAGAAAATGATTAAAATTTTATTTGCCGCCTGCGGGCGGCAAACTCTGCGAGGCTTTTGGACGCGTCGAGCAACGTTTCCCCGGGATTTGGAGGGGGGTCACACGATACACCTGGGGAAACTGAGATGAGTTTTTTGCAGAATTTTGGAAAAATATGCCATATTCGGCTAGACAACGGAAAATTCCCATGCTACAATAAGCGCAAATCGCAAGCAAGGCGGAGGTCGTTTTATGTTCAAAATAACAGAAAAAAGCCACGGTCAGCGGCTGCTGAGCCTGGTATTGGCAGTCATCCTTCTCTTTTCGTTTATACAGTTTAACGTGCAACCCGCAGCGGCCGATACCGTCGGCACCGTGGACGTAGCCGTGGTCTCGGTGCGCGTCAGCGGGAACAGCGTTACGACCACATTGCGCCTTGTGCAGGGTACCGCGCCGGAGAGCATCCAGATTTCCTACTACCAGAACGGGAAGCAGATCACCGGCACGAACAGCCAGACCCTGAAATGGAGCGGCCTGAGCGCGGCGGTGGAGGCGGAAATTTCCGGCCTTGGCACCACCGGCAGCCTGACGGTCATTATCGGCGTGTCCGGGGACAGCAACCTTTCCAACAATAACCGGACGGTCACTCTGGGCGCGTCTTCCGACCAGCCTCAGCCGCCCGCCTCCGTCACCGGTCTCAGCGGCAGCGTGACCCAGACCACCGTCACCCTGACCTGGACGGCTTCCGCCGACGCGGACAGCTACCGGGTGCTGGACAGAAGCGGCAACGTGATCGCCACCGTCACCGGGACGAGCTACACCGCCACCGGCCTGACCCCCGACACATCCTATACCTATTACATCGTGGCCGTGCGGGGCGACGCGACCTCCGGCAGAGCGTCCATCACGTGCAAAACCCAGGCGGAGGTAAAGCCCACGGAGCCGGAACCCACGGAGACTCAGCCCACCACTCCCTCGATGGTGAAGGATGTGCAGATCTCCCACTCCGACGCGACGACGGAGTCCGTCACCCTGACGTGGAGTACCGTCACCGGCAGCACGGGCGTGGAGCCGGAAACCTACACCGTCACCATCGGCAGCCAGACCTATACCGCTTCCGCCGCCGGTTCCCATACCTTCACCGGCCTGACGGGGGGCGAAACCTACACCTATAAAGTTGTGGCTTCGGCAGACGGCAAAACGTCCTCGGAAGCCACCGGCACCGTGACCCTGCCCCAGCCCTCCACCCCGGAGAGCAGTGTCAAGACCCCCGTGATCGCCCATAGCGCCGCGTCCTTCACCTCGGTGACGCTGACCTGGGGCTACGACAGCGCCAGCGACGGCGAGGTGCCGACCAAGTACATCATTACCATCGGAGACCAGACCTTCGAAGCGTCCGCCCCCGGTACGAAGTCCTTCACCGGTCTTGAGATGGGTAAAACGTATAACTACAGTGTCCGGGCGGTCAGCGGCGACGCGACCACCACTGCAAGCGGCAGTGTGCAGACGAAATCTTCGACAGAATTGGTGAGCGGCGTTGACCTGGTGGTCACGGATATCATCCTGAACCCCGCCAACCCCGCCGCCGGAGATGCGGTGAGCTTCTCCGCTGTTATTACAAATCAGGGCAATACGGCGTCCAACAATGTAAAGCACGGCGTGCGGTTCTACGTGGACAATGAAAGCGGCGGCCAGAGCTGCGCTTCGGAGGGATTCTACTGGAGCGATGAGTACCAGAGCAGTCTCGCATCCGGCGCGTCTGTCGTCGTTCACATAGGAGGCAGCTACCTCCCCGCTGAGAAACAAACAACCTGGACGGCTACAGCCGGAAGCCACACGGTAACGGCCTATGTGGATGATGATAAGGCAATTGGGGAGTCCAATGAAGGAAACAACTACCTGACAAAGACGTTCACCGTCACCGAGCCTACTCCCGTGGATGTTCCCACGGACGGTGACGCTTCCAACGTCAATCTCGCCCCGGCAGGCTCCTACGGCGACCGGGCGAATAACAACCTGACCGTCCTCGTGGACGGCGAAGAATCCCCCTGCTTCAACGCATGGGTCAATACGTCCCGTATCTGGAATCAGGGGCATTATGAAACCGTTCCCGTAACCATCTTCGAGATGAAAGAGGAGGACAAGGGCGACACGGTCCGGGTTGCGCTGGGCAGTGGGAAAACGGTCAGCTCCGTGGTTGTCCGTCCTATGTCCGCCAACATTCAGCCCCAGATCAAGAAAACCGACGCAGGACAGACCTACGTCGAGTTCCAGGTCAATAAGCGGGGCAGCTACTCCGTGGAATTCAACGGCGAGAGCAGCGGCGCATTGCAGGTCTTCGTGAACCCTGACTACACGAACGCAAATCTCGGCGGCCGCTATATTCCACTAGGAACCATGACGTGGGACAACTGGGGCTTCGGCGGCACGGTGTACGGCAGCGGCGTTCTGTTGAGCAGCCACCAGGGCGCGGTGATCGAACCCGGCAGCGGCGCGAGAATTTACGGCATCACCATTGCCAATGAATACCAGACCGGCTACGGCGGAGCCGGTTCCTGGGAGGTGCAGGTGCCGGATCGGGGAGACATTACGTTCAATTACTTCCACATCATTGCATGCAGCCCCAACAGCGACGGCATTTCCATCCAGTCTTCCAATAATATCCGCGTCTACAATTCCTATATCCGCACCTGGGATGACGGCGTGGTGCTGAAGAACTATTCCGGCAGCAATACCCATGACATTACGGTGAAAAACTGCGTGTTCTGGACAGATCTGGCGCAGTCCATGGAGATCGGCGCGGAAACCAACAAAAGCGGCGGCGCAACCGGAATTTACACCGCTGTCTTTGAGGACATCGACGTGATTCACAGCAGTCATAAGCCTGCAATCAGCATCCACAATATGGATAATGTCACAGTTAGCAATGTTCAGTGGAATAACGTCACCATCGAGGACGCGCAGATGGGAAATAACCTTGGCTATGGCGACGGCTGGCCGCTTATCATTGACGTCACCAATGTAAGAGGCGGCGAGGTGCCGGGCACGTCCTCCGGCTGGACGAGCCAATGGGCGCGCGGCACCATCGAAAATGTGACTTTCAGCAACATTTCGGTTCTGTCGTGGAAAAATGACGTGGGAAAGAAGCCCGGCGTGCGCATTATGAACAGCGAGGACGGCGGAACGATTCGGGACGTCAGCATTTACAATCTGAGCTACAATGGGCAGCTTGTTCAGAGTGCAGGGGAGCTGAGCAATGACAGCGCTGTCATCCACTGCCAGTTCTCCTACCGGGATGACATAGGCCATGACGGAAGCTTTACGGGCTGCCGGAACAGACATGCAGCAAGCGACTATACCATCGAAAACTTTATTGTTGGAACCCGCTGAGTACGAATCCCGGGGCGGAGCCGTCCTCCCATAACAAAGACGCCCCAGGGCGGCTCCTACCGCCCCGGGGCTGCGTCCTCCCCGGAGGACGGCGGAGGGAACAATTTTGCGCCGCTACCCGCTTTGAAGCGGCAATTGCGTTATACGTTAAACGATAATGATGAAAAAAGTAGACTTCGCGATACATTAGCTATGAAAAAGCAGAAAATAAAATGGCGAAAAATACTTATTGGGTGTAGACAAACGTTTTTTAATATGCTAATATAAAAATAAACTGGAAACGGTGGGGAGAATGTATCCCGATCAGATCGGGGCGGACGAACCGCACCGGGCATTTGGGCGGCAAGGGCGCGGTCGGCCTGCGTTCATCCCGGATACTCTGCCCCAAATCACAGCGAGGAGGAAACTATCTATGAGGAGAATTACAAAGCCGCTGGCGCTGCTCCTGGCACTGGTCATGGCAATTGGCCTGCTGCCCGTAACGGCGTTCGCGGTGGACAGCGAGACGGCCTCGATAACGGTCGGCACTACCGGCGGCTGGGGCGCTTTTGCGGAAACCAGCGCGTTGTCGCTCCCGTTTGGTCAAAGCGGCAACAAGGTCAAGGTCTGGACGGACAGCGTAGGCATCAACATCTCCGCAATCGCGGTCAACGGCGACACAAGACCGCTGACCGATGCCGCGGTGGAAGTGCAGGGCGCGGACTTCAATGGAAGTGCGGTCGAAAATTTGCACAATGCTGGTTCCTACGCGGTCATTGATCTGGATGCCCTCGGCTTTGGTGACCTGAGCGGCACCCAGAGCGTTACGCTTACATATGCGACTGAAAACGACGGCTTTGAACTGCACGCCGTATCCTCCTTCGATGAAGTGCAGCAGCTCGCCGAAACCTCCGAGCCGACGACCGAACCGTCCAAAAGTGCTGACCAGGACGTGGCGGAATACGCCGGGGAGACAAGCTATCAGAAAGTCACTGTGACCGGCATCGAGAAGACCGGCGACTGGGATGCCACCAACTTGGCCTATCAGAACTGGTTCGAGATCACAGACGTTCCGCTTGACCCCAACGGCTATATCAAGGTCAGCGGCAATAATATTGGAATCAACATCGCCGCCGTGGAGATCGACGGCCAGAAGGTCACTGTCACGGAGATGAAGAACAGCGGCACTGTGGCGGTCAGCGGTAAGGACAGTCAGGGCGCTGATGTTAGTCTTGAGCAGAAGGGCAGCGAGTACCAGATTGCGTATCTGGACATCAACGGCGTTTCCGCGACAATTCAGCTGAGCGCGTTCAGCGGCCTTACCGCTGGTGTTCACAACATTAAGTTCTACTATGCGATTCAGACGAACCCCGCCACCCTGATCGTAGAATCCAGCGCCGGCAATGGCGAAACGACGGTCACATACGACGGCATCACCCACGGCAACCCCGGCGGAACGGTAACGCCGCCAAGCGGCGAGGGTCATACGACGGATGCCCGGAAGAGCATCAAGGAAAATGACCAGACGAATCCCCAAAAGGCGGTTTGGTTCTTTGACTCCCACGAGGAAGTGAAGTCCTTCAACACGAAAAACGATACCTACGAGGACGTACTGAAAACCGGTCTGCACAGCAACGATTTGGTTATGTATGCCTCCACGGACGGTACCGTTCGCAATGAGGGAAACGGAGAGCTCTGGGTTAACTGGGAAAATCAGTACCGCGCCTCGGCACCTGAGGTGGATGAGGACCTCATGAAGGGCGGCGGCTACACCGACGGCAGCTATACGATTGTGGGCTGGGGCGGCGAATTCCAAGGCAGCAGCGATCTGGCCAAGAAAGCCATCCGCCTGCGGGTAAAGGACAACGGCGACGGAACGCTGGCTGATGCCCTGTCCCACCTGACGATTTATCTTGTGGAAAGCGACGGCACGGTCGAAGACAAGATCTGGATAAAAAGCGCCACCGGCAACGACACGTCGGACGACAGCCTCCACTATGTCAGCACGACCAGTGACGGCTACCACATCTTCGAGGCCAAGCTGAATGGCAGCCATAAAATTCAGGGCATCAAGCTGGCCTTTGACCGGTATTCCGATAACGACGGCTACAGGGAAGACAGCGTCACCCACCACAGCGGCACCCTGATCATTGCGAACGTGGAGATTCAGGTCAACGATGAGTGGGAGGACTTTGGCCCCTTCAATTACTACGACGATGACAGCAACTATGAGCATCCGTACAAGAGCCCTGTCATATCCGGTTCCCGGCCGTTCCTGCGCTCCAACCATTTCCAGTCGACTTTGGAGCAGGGCGCACATGAGGGCTACAATCTGGCAAACCCCCAGACGGGTTTCGACTGGCATATCTGGACAATGTCCACCTCGGACGCCAACATCGTAAACAACACTTATTCCAATGCGGACGCGTTGCAAATCAAGTACAGCAATACGGCTGCGCATCGCACCTATACCCATCTGGTTGGCAAAACGGAGCTGAGCGGCGAATGGTTGGTCATGACCCTGGGCGGCGAGGTGGACGCAAACACCCGGTTCCAGCTGGTCAACAGCAGCGCTCCCAGCACCACAGACCAGAAAGACTTCTCCGCGACCCTGAGCCTGAGCGATTTCAGAGAATCCAAGGACGACAACGGTACTGTGGTCACCGCAGACCTGTTTAGCGATAATCACTATCACACGATTTACTATCATATGCAGGGCGAAACCTTCAAGAGCGTCTACGTTGATTTCACGAACGTATCCGACGAGCCCGGCGACGCCTCCCGCTACATGTACGTCACGGAAATCTATCTCCTGGAACCCGCCGCGATCATCAAGAAGACGGTGGACAAGGAAGAAGCCGCGACCGGCGACGAGCTGGTCTACACGCTCACCGTGACCAATAACGATGAACAGCCCATCACCCAATTCACCGTGACGGATGTGCTGCCCGAGGGCGTGACTTTTGTCAGAAGCAATCCCGCAACGGTGCTGGGCGCGGACGCACGAACCGTCACATGGTACTATACCGGCGACGCGTTCGCAACGGGAGAGTCCAAGACCCTGACCGTTACCGTCAAGGTCGATGTCGGCTTCCAGGGAAAGCTGATCAACTCGGGTACGATCACCTCCCTGAATGGCAGAACCGTGGCCATTGGCTCTAACCATGTCGAAACGGTCGTGACCGCCAAGACACCGGAGGAATTCGTATTCTACGCCGAGGTCGGCCAGAAGACGACGCTGCCTATTGCCCTTGGTTCCACCGCAACCACGACGACTGAGACGAAAACCGTTGATAAATATGTCACAGGTGTTTGGCTTAACCCCAATGGCGACAACTACCAAACCGCGAGCGGAACGGTCAGTCTGGCCAGCACCGGCTCTATCAAGATCACCACAGAGACGGGCGGCAATATTTCCATCAGGAGCATTAAGCTCAACAGCGACAACGCTCTGTGGATCGCGAATAGGCAGACGGTAACTGCCGGCAATGTGGAGATCAACGGCCTCACCAGCGACGACTACTTCCCTTCGGCCGATGGCACGGGCCCGGGGGAGATGAAGAATCTGAAGGGCGGCTCCATTATCATCAAGGACCTGCCCGCAGGCGATTACACGATTTCGTTTGAGTATCGCTGCTGGATGGTGCTTGCCATGAACCTGAATACGATCACGCAGGAGACGGTCACCGAACCCGGTGATCCGACCCCGGACATCGTCGCAGGTGTCCCCAAAAATTCCGGGGATAACATGATCGACGCCAACGGAATCGTCGGACAGAATTCCGGCAGCCTGTTTTACACCAGCAAGGGCGAGGGCAAGAACACCTTTGATTTGACCTACTACCCCGGCGGCGATACGACAAAGACCCAGACCACAAAGGTCACGGTGTACAACTACAAGGTCGATAACCAGATCTACGTTCTGGACTACGGCCTGCCCGTGAATCTGACGAATGGAAACAGCGGCTTCCTCAAGGATGCCAAGCTGAGCATCGACGGCGATAACGCCGGTTATGCCTTCGCGGGACTTTCCGCCGACAAGCGCAACACCGATGCCGTGGCCGACCCGGCAGATTATGTCACGTCCTACGGCGGCGCAACGGTGGAAGGCAGCAACGGTCGGGCGGACTGGAACGGTATGCCCAATATTGAAAATCTGAGCGTTACATTTACACCCACGACCTTCATGAGCAGCGTCGACATTTTCCACTACGGTGTTCAGGTGACCAAGAACGATACGGTTGCTTCTGACGCCACCAATGCCACCCCGGTCATGGAGGGACAGATCAAGGTCATGCCCGCCAACGTGGTTTACTACGAGGATAACTTTTCCCACAGCGGCACCGACGCGGATGGCACCAACGGCATTATCTACACCGGTGGGCAGACGGTGGGCGGCAGCGATGCCTTCCAGTGGCAGACCAACGACCAGGACAGCCCCTACGGCTACGACGAGGATGCCTATAAGGACGCTGTCGGCGACTACAGCAACGGCAACGCCCATCAGCTGGAAATTACCGCCACTGCTTCCTTTACCTTCAAGGGCACCGGCTTTGACATCATTGGCAGAACCAATGATGCAACCGGCATTCTCAGGGCTTTGATCTATGCGGTTGATGATGAAGGCAATACGACCTTCAAGAAGTTCATTATCGTCGATACATACTATGAGAACGGCGATCTGTACCAGATTCCGGTCATCAGCGTGCTGGACTTGGCATACGGCAAGTACAAGGTAGTTCTGTCCTCCATGAGAGGATATGCCGATGAGTATGCCGGGAAGACGTCTACGGTCTACATTGACGGCGTGCGCATCTACAATCCTCTGAGTGAGCAGGGCAATGAAGACTATAACAAGGGCGAGCAGGGCGCCGAGTTTGCGGAACTCAAGAGCATGATCTTCGGCGACAACTTTGTGTACGACCGTGACAATCCGGAGAAGTCGTATTGGACGAATGATGATCCCGGGAATGTCGTGGCAACCCTCGTTAAATACAACAAAGCGGAAGACGTGTATTTGAACGGTGCGACGCTGGTTGAGGTTTTGAAGAATCGCAACGATGATAGTGAAACCGTGGAAACTGCGCCCGGCAGCACATACAACTTAATGACCTATGCGTTCTCCGGTCCCAACAAGGAATTGTATCTGGGGAATAACTACGGCTTTGGATTCGAGCCTACGCTGGTGGGGGATGATGTGACGGCGGCTACGCTTCAGGTTGGCGTAAAGCTGATCAGCAGGTCTGTTAATGCTACGGCCTATCCCTTCATTGAGTATCTGGACAGTGAGGGCGAATGGCAGAAATTGTGCGAAGTGAGGTCTTCCACGGAAAAGTATTACAGTCTGGATGATCTTATGAAAGACCCGAGCGCACTGTATGCCGATGGTCATGTCGTTCTCCGTGTGAACGATAACCATAGCGGGGCCATCGTGTCCGTGACAAATGTCAAGTACAGGAATTACACATTCCAGACGCTCACGACGGAAGCTGACAATAAAACGACTCTTGAGCTGAAGACGGATGCCATTGCGGTCAAGTCCGGCTATGACAACAGGAAGGCTGCGTTCAAGACCGGCTCGATCACGATGACGGTCGTTACGAAGACGGATATCCGGGAGGTATTCGTCTATACGGATGACGGCGGAACGGATAAGGTGGCGCTGCTCAGCATGACCTATAAGGACAGCGGTGATAGCGATGATGCCACACGTAAATGGACAATCAAATTCAAAGGGACGGATAGACTCCCCAACTATTGGTTGCAGATCGTTGACGAATACGGCAATGTTTCTAACCTTGCCGCCGCGAAGTGAGAGGTGGTGCGGCAATGAAAAAAGTATATCAGAAACCTGAGATCGAATTCGAAAATTTCCGCCTTGACGTGGAAATTGCTTCCCGAAATCCGGTTTATGACGCTGCTGTGCAGACATTCATAGATATTTACGGGCGCGGACCCAGCAGCGAAGCCGAATTCCAGGAATTTATCAAACAGCATAGCGCGCTGGACCCCAACGACGGCTGGTGCTACTTTACCGCCTACGTTCCCTCCTAATCGCTAACCACCCAAACCCCTTCCGGGGTAAAACCCGGAAGGGGCTGTTCCACTTACATTATGAAATTATTCTACGAAATTTGCGGAATTCCTATGGAGATTTCCCTGTGTGACGGCCTGCGGGTTCAGCCGTATATGGATGCCTTCCTGGTTCCCGCGCCCCGGATGGCCGCCGTCCGCTACCGGGTCGAGACCTACGATACCCCGCCGGAGATCCGGGACGGGTTTCTTTGCCGGGTCTCCTCCATTGATTTTTACGGCGCGTATCCCAGATATACCATGGTCTGCAAGTACCTGCTGGACTCCCGGGAGGATGCGTGCTACCTGTTCCTGGATCTGGCGGAGAGAACGGGGCGCATTCTGGTGCCGACCCCCGAGACGAGAAAAGGTGTGCTGAATCTGGCACCGCTGCTGGGGGTCGAGCTGCTGCTGGCGGATTTTGGGAAAATACTCATGCACGGCTCCATCGTCCGCTATTGCGGCCGCGCCATTCTGTTCACCGGGCAGTCCGGGGCGGGAAAATCCACTCAGGCAAGGCTCTGGGAGCGGTACCGTGGCGGGGATACCCTGAACGGTGACCGGGTGGTGCTGGGGACGGAGCGGCCGATTCTGGCCTATGGCTCGCCCTTTGCCGGAAGCTCCGATATTTACCGCAACGAGTCCTGCCCCGTGGCGGCGATCATTCTGCTGAAGCAGGACGCCCAAAACAGCATCCGGGAGATTCGCGGCCGGGAGAAGCTCACCGCCATGTACCCCCGCTTTCTGCTGAACCAATGGGAGCCACAGCTGCTGCAAAAGCAGCTGCCCCTGTTCGAGCGGGTCATTCAGGAAATTCCCATATACTGCCTCGCCTGCCGCCCCGACGAGGGCGCGGTGGCGCTGGCGGAGAAAACCGTATTCGGATAAATGGAGTTCGCTATGGACAACACAGGGATATCCTCCCCCTCGGTGCGCAGACGCCTGTTTCAGAAGGCGGCGCGGCTGCACTGCCCCATCAACGGCACTTTTGAGCTGACGCCCCGGTGCAATATGGATTGCCGCATGTGCTACATCCGCATGTCCGAGTCGGAAATGCGCGGGCGCGGACGACTCCGCACGGCGGCGGAGTGGATCGAGATGGGGAAGATTTGCCGGGACAACGGGATGCTATTTCTCCTTCTGACGGGAGGCGAGCCCTTTTTCCGGCCGGATTTCCGGGAAATTTATACCGCCCTGTCCCAGATGGGGCTGGTGATCTCCATCAACTCCAACGCAACTTTGATCGACGCCGAAACGGTGGACTGGCTGCGCCGGTGTCCGCCTACGGCGGTCAATGTCACCCTGTATGGCAGCAGCAACGAGACCTACGCCCGGCTGTGCCGGAATCCGAAGGGCTACGATCAGGCGACACAGGCCATCGACCGTCTGCTGGACGCGGACATTCCCGTGAATCTGAACGTCAGCTTCACGCCGCTGAACGTGGCGGATATGGAGGAAATTTACGCCTTCGCCAAGTCCCGGAACTTAACTGTCCGCAACACCGGCTACATGTTCCCTCCCGTGCGCAGCGCAAAGTGCGGCGGGACGGAGGACGGTGCGGCGCGGTTTTCACCCCAGGATGCGGGCGCGGCGCTGTACCGCAGCCGCCGCTGCCAGATGGACGACGAAGGCTTTTCCCGCTTCCTGACCCGCATGCGTCTGGGAACGCCCTCGGAAGAGGATGGGGAGGACTGCACCCGCATTCCGGACGAACACATGGGCTGCATGGCGGGGCGCTCCTCCTTCTGCATCACCTGGGACGGGCGGATGACCCCCTGCGGCATGATGAACGCCCCGGCGGCGCGTCCCTTCGAGGACGGCTTCGGGGAGAGCTGGAAGACCGTTTGCCAGGAAACGGAACGAATTTTGCTTCCCGCGGCCTGCACCGGGTGCAAAAAACGCCACGCCTGTACGGTCTGCGGCGCGCTGACCATGGCGGAGGGGCAGGGGGACTCCACGAAAAAGCCCGAGTACCTCTGCCAAATGACGGACACATTCCTGAGCCTGTGCGGCAGGACTGGAAAATAGGGGATGAAGCTATGAACAAAAAGAAAAGATCCATCATCATAACGGTCGTCATTTGCCTGGCGGCGCTGGCGATCGTCGGGATCTTCGTGTTTCCGAAGACCTCCCGGCCGGAAGAAACCGCAGAGCCGACCGCGCTTGAGACAACAGCCCCCACAGCCACGGAGGAACCGCCCACGGAAGCCGAGACCACGGCGCCCACGGAGAAGGGCTACCATGAGGTGCAGCCGGGGGAGGACATCAGCAGCACGGTGGTGGACGTGAAACGGTCGCCGGAGTACGTGGAGCCGGGGCGCGGCGCGCTGGATCTGGATAAAATCCAGGGCCTGAGTCCCTCCGGTTCCGGGAGCGGCGGAAATAAATCCGATGCCCCATCCGGCTCCCAGAGCGGCGGGGACAAATCCGAGACGCCCTCCGATTCTCAGGGCAGCGGAGACAAGCCCGATACGCCCTCGGAACCCCAGGGCGGCGAAACGGAGCCTACCCCAACGCCCAAGGGGACAGTTCTGTCCGACCCGAACCTGACCGCAGAAGTCATAGCAAAGTACGCCGGAAGCTTCGTGGAGGACGGAACCAACACCGCCACGGCGGACGTAACGGCCATGGTCATCACCAACAATTCCGAGCAGATGCTGCAAATCGGCGTGGTGGAGTTCCAGGTGAACGGGTCGGAAACGGCGGCATTTACCGTGACCAACCTGCCCGCCGGGGCGTCCGCGCTGGTGATGGAAAACAGCCGACGCACCTTCCACAGCGGGGACGACTTCTCCTACGGCAAGGTGGCCTCCAGCTATATCGACATGCCGTCGCTGGAAAGCGACAAGTTCGACATTCTGGAGGGAGACGGCAAGCTGACGCTGGTGAACAAGACCGGCGAAAGCTACGGCAAGGTGTACGTCTACTACAAATACGTGCAGCTGGGCGGCGCGTATCTGGGCGGAATCACCTACCGGGTACCCTTTGAAAACGTGCCTGCCAACGGCCAGGTGGAGAGCCTGGCGGGGCATTTCCGCCCCGACGGCAGCAAGATCGTCGGCGTAGTTATCATGCCGGAATGACATGCAGAACATAAGAAACGGCGGTATCCGTGAAGAATCGCCTATAGGCAGCCGCCGTTTTATGTCTTCGCTATACTTCGCATTGTTCCGCTTCGCCCGCAAGCTCCGCGGCCGCGATTTTCTTCATTTCCGTCATCATGTGGCACAGATATGTGGGGATCCCGCTGTAGCTGCCCGTCTCCGACACCGCAATGGCGATGCAGGAGTGACAAATCTTCTGATCGGGGCATTTTGCGCAAAGCCCCGAAAGCGTCAGGCCATCGCTGATATCGGTAAGCTCCTTCCAGGCATCCGAAAACGACCGCTTTCTCAGCTCCACCTTCGGCTCGGGCATCATGCCGCAGGGTACCATCCAGCCGTCCCAGGTGATCCAGAAGGAGGCGTTGCCCGCCCGGCAGCGGATTTTGCCGTCCACGGGGTCGATGCAGGATTCGTCCAGCCCGATGGGCTGCTCCATTCCCTCGGCGGTCTGGCGCAGGAAGTTCTGATATTCCTCGGGGGTGCTTTGCAGCCGGTAGCGCTTCATGTGATAGAACGCAGCCTCGCTGGGCGTAAAGCGATCGTTCTGCCCCACCATGGACGCGTCCCGGCGGATGGGCGGGAACATGTAGGTGTTCACCTGCAAATAGATGTCCTTCTCCTGGGCATAGCGGGTGATGGCTTCCAGGTCGCCCGCGTTATAGGGCGTCAGGGAACAGTTCAGCTTCACGGGAACCCCGGCGGCTTTCAGACCGCTAATTGCCCGGTCAACCCGGGAGAAAACGCCCTTTGCGCCGCAAAGTCTTTCATACGTGGCATCCGATGCGCCGTACAGGGTGATGTTGATCCGGTTCGGCGGCAGCGCTTGCAGCTTCCGAATAGCCTCATCATCGATCAGCGACCCGTTGGTGTTGATGGAAATGAGGAAGCCCATGTGAATCAGCGCGTCATACAGCTTCCAAAAGTCCGGCCTGAGGAACGGCTCGCCGCCGGTGAGCAGAAGATACAATAGCCCCTGCTCCCTAGCCTGACGGGCGATTTCCAGCCATTGCGCCAAGGTCACCATAGGGCGATCGTGGGCAAGAATTTCCCGCCGGGTCTTGCGGATGTAACACATCCGGCAGGCAAAATTGCATTCGGGGGACAGTTCAAAGGTGCCGCTGAGGGGAATTTTCCGCCCGCTGGCCTTGTGAAACAGAAAATCCGTTATTCTTGCATTTGTTTCCATTTTGTCCTCCATTCCACCTGTTTTGCAAAATGGGGCGCTGATTTTTCATCAGCGCCCCATTGGTTTTCCGGCAGCTCACCCGGCGCCGTCTACCGGCAGAACATCCCGCGCTTTACTTTCAGGAGATCTGCTTCCAGGCGCTCCACCAGCCCTTACCGGGCGCAAGTCCAATCGTCCACCATTTGGCTTCGTAGACGTGACCCTTGTAGGTCACCTGCATACCGGCGGTGTAGATCTTGAACGGCGACCAGATGGCGGGGGCGGCAGTCTGGTTGCCGTCGTCCACCAGCTCCCAAACCCGGGATGTTTCGGGGTTTTCGCCCTGCGTCCACCACTTGGCTCTGTAGGTCTTGCCGTTGAACACGACGGTGTCGCCCCGGTGGTACGCCTTGCCGGAGACGTAAGTGTCCCCGGGATTGCCGTTGCCCGGCTCGGTGGGTTTCGGCTCTGTGACTTCCGGTTCCGTGGGCGTCGATTCAGTGGGCTTAGGTTCGGTGACCTGCGGTTCCGTGGTTTTCGGTTCCGTAGGCATCGGTTCGGTAGGCTTGGGTTCCGTAACCTTCGGCTCCGTAGGCGCCGGTTCGGTGGGCTTGGGTTCCGTAACCTTCGGCTCCGTGGGCGTCGGTTCGGTAGTCTTCGGCTCTGTGACCTCCGGTTCCGTTACTTCCGGTTCTGTGGGCTTGGGCTCTTCCTTGTAGCCCATCCACAGCAGCGCCTGCTGGACGCCGCTTTGCAGGCTCTGGGTGTCGGCAGTGCTGTTCTCGGGGATGCCGCCCGGAATCTTCAAGTCCGTGATAGAGATGATGGAAGCTGCATCCCACGGATTCTTGATCGTGATCGTATTGCCATCGTTCATGCCCTCGTAGTACATGTTGGTCTGGCTGATCGTCTTGTTACCATAGGTCGCGGTATCGGTCAGAGTCTTCATGCCGATCTGGGTCTTCGCCGCGATGTCGGCATCGGGCAGCGTGATGACCAAGCTCTGACCCGGACGGACGTACACCTCATTCTTGGTGCCGTTGTCCAGATAGTCCGTCACATTCGCCTCTGTCACAGCCTTGTCGCCCTCGGCCATCAGAACCGCAACGACTTTCTGGTCGCCCTTCAGCGTGTATACCTGGCTGGAAACGCCCTCAGCGATCTGGTTGATATAAACGCTACTCTCATCAATTGCATCCTTGTTCGGCAGTTTGGCGAACAGCACACAATCCCGAACTTCCACGAATTCCGGTCGAGACTCGGCATCCTTGTCGTACACCTTCTCGTCAATGGTGCTGCCCATCGTGTTGAACACCCGGAAGCCGTCGAACACGAAGTTTGTCGTCGTGTAATTGGTCAGAATCATGACAACCTTGTAGCTGCCGTATTCCAGGTCTCTTACGCTGACGATGGGCGTGTTCTGGCTCTCGCCCTCGTACGTTGTCAAAGTGCTGTCTCCGTCTTTTCTGACGGTGTCAACCATGTAAACCGACTTCATCTTTTCTGTTTGGCCATCGACCTTGTACAGCGCGACCATGACCGTGCCGGTACTGGTCGTGCAGTCGGCGTAGACCTCGAAGCCGTTGCCGGTGAACTCGAAGGTTGCCCTGGAGCCAGGAGTCGTAGTTACAGCCTGGGTCTTTGCAGCGGTATCATAAATGCCGTCGTAGCCGTAGTTATACGCATCGATCATGCCGGGGTATGCGCTCTGCTGGTTGCCGATGTACTGCCTGACATAGTCCACGCTCATGGCAGGCTTCTGCGTGTTGCCCGTCCAGGTGCCTTCGTACTTTGCAAAGTATTCCTCGTAGTACACGGTAGTGGCCGGGAAGACCGACATGACATAGCGGTGGGGATTCGTGGTCGTCGTTTTATTCGTGGTGACCGCCATGCGCATGCTTTCCGTTCCACGCATAACGTCGGTGGGAATGTAATAGCACCTGCCATTGTCCGTGAGGTTTGTGAAGAAGTAGCCGTAGTCGCCCTTCTGGACGTAATACTGTCCCTTGACCAGTTCCGAATTGGTTCCGTCAATGGCGCCGATAAAGGAGACTACTTCATCGGAGTCCAACGTCAGCTGCAAAGAATCCTTGGTGATCTCCACCGGCAGGCCGAAATCAACGACCATGTCCTTGGCGTTGTTGGTGTCGTAGTAGAGATAAAGATCCTTTCCGTCATCACTGCGGCGAACCTCCACCAGCGTCAGCTTTGTGCTGCGGTAGAAGCTGGACACGTCCAAAATGCTTCTGGGATCGCCCTGAACGGTCTGGATAACGTCGTAGTAGTTGATCACAGTGTTGCCGGTCAGGCCGTATTCGTTGTCCGTCCGTGCAAAGGTCTCATCAAACAGAGTTCCCGCCTTGACGTGGATGCTGTAGTTGTAGAACTCGATGTCGTTGAGGGTACGATTGATGTAATGCACGCGCAGATCGTCGGAAGTATTACCGACGTAACGGACGTAGTAGGTGACCAGCACCGCGTGTTCGTTCTGAATGGTGATGGAATTCACCATAGGAACGCCGCTGGTGTGGGTGCCGTTTTCGCGGTAGCCATAGGCGACATTATCGCCGAGCTGGATTTCCTCGGTGTTGTACCGGACGTTTTCATCCTTCAACCAGACGACGGTTTCCGTCTTGGTGTCGTAGTCATAGCCGCCGGTGCCATCCGAACTGCGCTTGTTCTGGGACATATCAACGTTGGAAAGCTGTATGTTTTCATCGGACTTGGTGGTGGTGATCATGTAGATTTCATAGCCGTCAATGGTGTCCGTTGTGGCCATGATGGTGTTGATTTTGCGCCACAGGGTGCCATCGTCCCGCTTCTCAACGTCGCCCCAGCCTTCCTTGCAGTGGAATCCCATGGTCTTGTCGGTGGTGTATTTCTCTCCGGCGGAATTGTAGCTGCCCTCGGAATAGGGAAAGGTGCCGATCTCGTTGGGGTTGCGGACGCCGTCCTCGTAACGGACTGCAAAGTCTAGCAGAACATAGTTTCCCTTGTATCCGATGTTTCTGCTATCATCAATGGCGGGACCCCAGTCTGCGACGTTTGTGATAACCTCGCGGGTGACGTCCGTGACCTGTAGATAATAAGCGACGATCTGTCCTTTACCGGCAGCTACACCAGGCATAGTCGGAAGGTCTGCATCAGTCGGCTCGAACGGATACCAGCCTTCAAATTCGTCGGCGGTGATGACGTTGTCGCCATTCTTATCGCTGCCCCACTTCTGGGTCGTGTTCCATGCATCCAGCTCGGCATCCAGATAGAATTCCCATTTGCCGTCATAATAGCGAAGTCTGGTGAAATCGACACGGTTTTCGTAGCCGGTTCTGCTGGGAGCCGGACTCGCGCCAAGATCACCATACGCACCTATATAAGGCGAACCTGTCTCAGCGCGCTGATGATAGTCCGCAGGCAGCCAGGTCATCTTCCAGAAGACCACCTTATCGTCCTTCCGCACAGCGTTGGTGGGGAACAGCTTGGTGATATCAATACCCGACTCGGTGTTGACGCCATCCATTGCCGCGTTGACTTCCACATGGCACACCGGGGAAGTATCGCTTCCTCCGATCAAAACCAGGTTGTTCGCAATCATGGAGTAGATTGTAAGCGTTTCGCCAACCAACGTTTTATCTTTGATGGTGATGTTATACTTCACCGTGCCGACGATTACGGAGGTGGTACCGAACTTCTCGTGGCTCGTAATGGTAATGGTGGACTTCGCGGGGACGGCGTCAGAGCCAAGCCCATACATTACGCTGTGGCCTGTCGAATTTGTGCTGGTAGTCCATGCTCCGTCTTTAAATACGAAGTACCGTCCTTCTTTGTTCAGACCGAGATCCGGGTCAAAGTACGGTGAGTAATACGATGCCGCATCCATAGCCTTAACTCCAAATGTGTAATTGCTTTCAGCGCTGTTCACCAATTGGTAACCATCGCTCTTCAAGCAATATGTACCGCTGTCAGTAGACTTGCAATTCCACTTCGTCGCCTCGGCGATATCCCGGGTATTCGCCATATTGCCATCGACAATTGTCAGATAATTGCCCTTCCCATCGGTGATGTAGTAATCCTTGCCTACCTCGATGGTTGACACGACACCTGCGGGGACGGCAGGGACGTAGGGAGACGTCACCGCAGAAGTGACTTCGACCAGCTCCTGACTGTCGCAATAGTAAACATCCTTGTCGGTATAAGCACCCTGCTGGATGCGGGTCACCGTGGAGTTGTTGCCCATCAGGATGTTGACTTCCTTGGTGTAGTAACCGGCGGGGAGCTTGAACAGGCCGGAAACCGTTCCGCCGGGAACGGTGTAGGTTGCGTAGCCCTCCTCGATGGTCACGGGGATAGCCACCGTTCCGGTATCCTGTTTCAGGAACGCCTGAACGACGCCGCCCTCCGCAGTCCATTCAGCTGGAACGGGCATCTTGACCTGGACTTCACCCTTGTAAGCAGCATTGTCCACGGTGGGGGTCAGGCTGTAGCCGTTGATCTTCACGCCGGTAACAGTCTCATAGCCGGCAATAGAGGTGACAGAGCTGTCCGCCGCGCAGGTCAGGCCGTTGACGCCGTGCCCGGAGACGGTGATGTCATGCTCGGTGCAGGCGGCACTGCTGATACCGGCGATAACGGTCACGTTATAGGTCGTGCTGCCGATGGTGACAGAGGCCGTGCCCGCTTTGGTCGCGGTCAGCAGAAGGGTCGTTGTCGCAGGCGTACCCGGAGTACCTTCCGTCCCGGGGGTGTAGATCGCCGCGGCGGAACCAGAAACTGCATCCTTGGTCAAAGCCCAGCTAGTACCGGTATATTCCAAGTAGAAGTCGTTGTTTAACTCGTGGTTTGTAAGGTGAGTATAGAAGCCGCTCTCCGAATTATACGCGAAGTTCGTAGCAGTACTGCCTGTGACAAGAATATACGGGCTCCAGGTCTGCAACGCTAAACAGGCAGTATGTGTCGACCCCCACTGCACATAGGACGTGGAGAAAGAATACGTCCCGTCCGAATTGACGGTTACCTTCCACCGTGCCGCTGTCATCGGGTCTGTCGAATTGGCAATGGTGACAGAGTTACCGACGTCAATGGACAGATAATTCCCGTTTCCATCGCTGATAAGATACGACTCACCGGAATCCAGCGTGCCCATATCAGCGGTAGCGGGATCAACTGCGGGCGTTCCAGCCACTGCATCCGTAAAGCCGGTCTGCTTGATTTTGAACACTTCATACGCCTTTGCAAACTCGCGGTAATCGCCGGTCAGCGTTCCAAGGTCGTAAGTATCGCCGACATGCAGCGTAACATTCACCACGTCCTGCTCTTCGGCGGCGTCGGCAGCCTCGTAGATGCCCACGGCGGCGTAGGGCGTGTCCACATCCAAAACGTAATAATCGCCCTTCACATTGCCGCTGGCCTCCCGCACGGGCAGTGTGGCCTCGTTATCCGCCGACATCGTCGCCGCAAGCTCGCCCACCGTGAAGCCGCGAACCTTGGCAGCATTCCAGCCCTCGGGAATGGGCAGGGAAATGCGGTAAGAGCCGGTATAATCCCGCTGGGCATTCAGCATCTGCACGGAGTAGGTCAGAACCTTCCCCTCTGCCGCGGCAAGAATTGTCGGGTCGTCCAACTTATCTACGGCGATGTCGCTCAAGCCCGCCGCGCCGATCTTGACGCCGGTATCATCGACCTTCTCTACGTACTCATAGTTCACGTCCGGCGTGGCCGACAGACAAGCCGCCCACTCTGCCATGACCTCCATGGCTGAGGTGGAAATATCCGTCTCATGGGATGCGCCGCCGGTGCAGTGGTCGCACCAGATGCAGTACATGGCACCGGCCGGGGCAAAGCTTACCGTACCGGTCGCAAAGGTCTTCAGCTCAAAGGGATTGTTCCGGATGGCTTCAACCGTGTCATAGTAGCTGCCGTAGGGTCTGGCATGGCAGCAGATATAATAGTAGTTGGAATTGCAGTTGATGACCTTAAATCCGTTGCTGCTCAGAACATCCGGGTCGGCGTTCTTCATGCCGCCCCAGCCACCGCCCCAGTAGTAAAGCTGGTAGTCGGTATTCAGCCCCAACGCCTTTGCGTCGGTATTGTAATCGCTGAGGAAAGCGTCGTTGAAGGCGCGGGGGGTCATGCCGTAGGACTTGATGACATTGCCCGCCCGGTTCAGGAACTGAACCAGATCGCCGTATTCGCCCTTGGCATTCATGTAGGCCGTGCCGAAGCCTTCCCCACCCCATGCAAAATGCTCCAAGTCCTGGCCGTACTCATCGGCGGCAATGCTGAAATACTTGACCAGGCGGTTGCCCTCATCGTCGGTAATGCCTCGGAAATAGCTACAGTAGGCATCCAGCAGCGCCAGTGCAAAGTTCACTGCCGCCTTATTCCCCATATCCAGAGACTCATTGGAATAATGGACAGACTCGCTTTGGGAATAAAAAGTCTTGCCGAAGGTGGAAATCCGCGCGTCACCGCTGCCCTGCAAAATCGCCGCCATGTGGCCGGGCATGTTGATGCTGGGGACAATATCCACGCCCTTAGCCGCCGCATAAATGATCAAATCCTTCATTTCGGCGGGAGAGAGCCACTTGTCGATCTTATCCGTCGCCTTGGACGGCTCGGCGGCGGAATTATCGTAATAGCCCAGTGCGTTGGCCAGATTATAGGTCGTTCCGTTGGCACTGATGATAAAGTTTCCTTCCGAATCCGTGATGCCAAAGCGCAGGCCTTGGTTGTCGGACAGGTACAGGTCGATCTGATTCATGCCGTTGATGGCAACATAATCGACCATGGTCTTCAGAGTCGCAAGGCTCGTGTACTTCCGCCCTGCGTCGATATGGAGGATCTTATACAGCGGGTCACCGGAGGTGTCACGGGGGGAAACATATTCCACGCCCCGTCCCTCGTCCTCAGCCGGTTCATCCGCAAAGAGTGCGATCTCAGTTGTCTCCGTCGGGTCGGTGGTCTCTTCTGTCGGCTCCTCCGTGGCTTCCGTGGTTGCCTCCGCTGTCGGCTCCGTGGTCGCCTCGGGTTCCTCCGTGACTTCCGTGGTCTCGTCGGGAGACGAGTCCGCTTCCGTTGCGGCGGTGGTTTCTACCGTTTCGTCCGCTTCTACGGCAAACGCGCCCATGGGTATTACACTCATGAGCATCACCAGTGCGAGAAGCAGCGCCAACAACTTTTTCGTCGTTTTCAACTTAAGTCCTCCCCGTTCGTCAATTTTCGTATCCAATTTTCTCGGTTCAATTCAGTTTACATAACGCCGCGTAAGACTGCTTTCACCGTCTCCACGGCGGCTCTGTCCGGCGTACAGCGCAGGTGGTACACCGGCACGCTCCCGGATAAGTCCGTCAGCAGATCGCAGGCCGCATCCATGTAGGCCGCGTTCCAGCTGTTCATCACCGTACCCGCGTACAAATTGCGAAATGCGTCCGCCGTCGGAAGACGCCGGATGCTGCACGCATCGTCCTGCTCCAGCATGACGACGGCCGCAATGGGGACGCTGGCGTTTACGTGATAGTCCGACGACCCGGCATAGGGCGAGCCGCAGGCCAGCCAGCCCTCCGCGCCTTTGTAGAGGATCGGGCGATCGCCGTTGATGACCTGGCTGCCCTCGTACCGCTTCCAAAGCTCCCCCTGGGTGGATTTTCCCACGCCGGAAGCCCCGGAAAACAGGATCCCGCCAAAGGGGGAATCCACTAAAGACGCATGGAGAATCAGCCGTCCCCGGCCGATCAGCAGCTCTTCAAACCCGATATGGGCGAAGCAGCCCGTGCTTCCCGCGAATCTGTCCCGGTCGCCGCCCAGGCACCGGACACGCACCGTTCCGCTGTCCCAGTCGCAGTCCGTGACCGCGTAGGGGCGGTCAAAATCCGTGTGGCTGTGATAGCGCCGCAGGTAGCTGCCCTCCGAGCCGTACACCGCCAGGAAGTAATTCCGGAACACTTCCTTCCCCGGCGTTTCGGGCAGAGCGTCCACCTCCTGAAAGGTGACCGTCCAGTCCGGCCGGCCGGCGCTGCCCGCAAAATTCTTGAAATTCTCCGTCACCGCCACCGGCCACGGCGTTTCAAACCGGAAGCCCAGGTTGGAGATGGAAAAATCCGTTGTGAGGTTCATAGCGCGGGGTCAGGAGGTGTGCGTACCCATTATTGCAATGGAATTCGTGTAGCAGTATCCATTAACCCCGACCTCGCAGTCCCCCTCTACGAAACCATTTGTTACAGGAATACCATACTCGCCTCCAGCCATGCCACTGGCGGTGCAACCGGTTCCGTAACCCATGTTGTGAGTCAGCTTCAGGTCGCAGCTTGCAATATGCTGGGACAGCTCAAACCGTTCATAGTACAATACAGGTTTCAGATACGCTTTCATACTTTTTCCTCCGTTCAAGCAGCCCTCAAATTCCATTGGGTGCCGCGAGTAATCAACCTTCATAATCGACCCGCGTAATGCCCACGTCTCCCAGGACGCAGTCCACGGCGGCCACCGCCGCGGTTCCGTCGGCGGGGATTTCCGCCACGGAGTATGTGTAGGACGTCCCGCCGAAATACGCGCCGTCCAGAATGTTATGACACCGAACCGCAAGCCCCGTCAGCGTCTCCCCGGAGACATTGGTCAGGGTGACGTTCATGCCCTCCGCCGTGGCCTTCACCTTGTCCGGCGCCAAGCCGTTGCCGTCCAGATACGTTGTCTCGCAGCGGATTTCCGCCACGCCGGCGGCATCGTCATAGGTCTTGTTTTCCCCCTCGAACGCCCAGACCGTTTTGCCGTGGGGAATGTTGGACACCGCGAAGAACAGTTCTGTACCGTCGGCCATGACAACCGTCAGGTTCAGGGTTTCCAGATACCGTCCGGTTTCATTTTTCAAAATCACCGCGCCGATGTCGGTTCCCTCCGCCCAGCCGCAGTCCGGGTTATTGCCCGTGTACTGGAACAGGGAGGTCAGCTCCAGGCCGCTATCCTCCAGCGCATAGGGGAAGCTCACGTCCATCCGGGTCGCGGCCGCCTCCGCCGTGGCTTCCACCGGCTGCCCGATCTCCGTGGGGCTTGGGGCGTCTGTCTGCGCGGGCTGCTTACCGGTATGCTTCACGGCAAGCGCCGTTCCCGCCAGTGCCAGCACCAGCACCGCGGCAACGACAATCAAAGTCGGTGCAAGCTTACTTTTCTTTCGTTTTATGTACTTGGGTTTGTTCCTGTTGCTCATCCGGAAGCCTCCTTCTCACTCGAGAATGCCGACGCTCTCCATCTGCTCCACAAACTCACGGACGTCCTTAGTGGCTGTCTCCCGGTCAACGTCGTATTCCGCCAGAAGGGCATCCACCAGTTCCGCCTCGGTGTGTTCCTCCTGGAGCTTGCCGAATAGGAACGCGGCCGTCTCCGTCAGGCAGATCATACCGTGAATTTTCAGTGCGGCCTTGCCCACGGGGATCAGGATATTCTCCCCGGCGACCTCACGCAGAATCAAATCCTTCGAAACACGCATTTTCGCTTCTCCTTAACAATTTTCCTTCCATTTTTCGGGAAACCATAACGCAAACTGGTCTGTCTGCGCAAACCGCTGAATAATTAGTCGCATCTATTAGGACTTTTATTATACTTTGTACATGCCGCAAAGTCAATCAACTATTGTCGGGCTTTTTTGTCTCTGGATGGCACATTTTTTATATTTTCAAACTGTTTCACATAAAAAACGCCGGACCCGGCTGGGTCTGGCGTTTTTATCCGACAAATCGTTCCTTCTTTCGCCTTTTGAAAGCAAGCGGGGAACCATTGGTCTTTCGGCGGCGGGAAGCCAAATTACATATGCCAAGGCTGCCGTTTACCGGAATCGCAAGTTTGGCGTTGTTTCGCTGTATACATACTGTCCTTTGGATCGAATTGATGTGATCGTGACCGATGCCGCTCCAACGGCCGACTTCTCGGAGAGCTACCGTGAGCTGGGCGGACGGATCATTTCCCCGGAATAATGCAAAAACCTGGGTTGGTGCGCAGAAGGCAGCATCAGCCCAGGTTTTTATCCCCGTTAACGAACAGAAGCCAGACCCTGGCGGGTCTGGCTTCTATTTTCTCGGTTCCGGAAGGAATTCCATCACGTCAGGAATCTCACATTCCAGCAGGATGCACAGCTCGTTGATGGTATTGGTGGACACGTTTTCCCCGTGCTTCATGGCATAGTAATTCGACTGGGGAAAACCCATTTTGAACAGCCTATATGACGTAATGCCCTTTTCCTTCATCGTCCTGAACAGGGGTTCATAGCTAATCACAATACCACCTCCCTTATAAAATCCACTCCCCGCACCAGCAGGCTATATGGTGGGCACCCCCCTTGGCTCTCCCTCTGGGAGAGCTGTCACCGAAGGTGACTGAGAGGGTCTTGCAGTCTTTTTTGAATGGCAAAATCAATTTGCGTGCACACACCGCAAAAATCCATGTCGATATCCCGATTGGAGAATCGCAAAACCTCCAAACCAAGAGTTGTCAGGAATTGAGAACGTTCGGCATCATAAGCAAGCCCCTGAGATTCATAATGTTGAGATCCATCCAATTCAATGACCAGTCTGGCCGGAGCACAGTAAAAGTCCACGATGAATCTGCCGATAATCCGCTGTTTGTAAATCTTTACTGGATATTTGCGCAGAAAAAGATACCAGAGCTTACGTTCGTGGGGTGTCATCTCCCTGCGAAGTCGCCGGGCATTTTCTAATTGGGTGTTGTCTTTTGGTACGGTCATTGTTTACCCTCTCCGTCTTCGCTGCGCTCAGACACCTCTCCCAGAGGGAGAGGCAAGGGGGTGCTCACTTATACAAGAAAGGCACAGCAGATTATCCCACTGTGCCTGTTAACTGTCTGATGCAACCCGCCCATTATCCAATCCGGGACGTTTAATTCTGTTTTGGTACAAATTTCATAATGTCGGAGACATCACACTCCAGCAACGTGCAGAGCTGGTCAATGGTGTTTGTCGAAACGCTTTTGCCGTCCTTCATCGCGTAATAGGTGCTTCGGGCAAAGCCCATTTTCTCAAGGCGGTATGAGGAAATATTCTTCTCTTTCAACGTCAGAAACAGCGGTTCATAGCTGATCAATTTCCTCACCCCCTGAGCGGATTTCCAGTAAATAAAGTATATCCGCAAAATTAGGGCTTGCGTATGTCAAAATATTCGTACATAATATAAAAGGGGTGATGCATTATGCACGGTGAGGAAAAGGATCAGCAGGAGATTCTGACGCCCAGCCTTCACGGCGGGCTGTGCAGGCACAACGGGGAAAATCCTGATTATGAAATCGCATGTGACGAATGTGACTATTATCTAATGTGTTTTCCCGATTGGGAAAACACATCCGGGGACTAAAAAAGAGTGTGCCTGGTGTGGCACACTCTTTTTATTTTGTCAAAAGCACGACAGATTCAACTTGCTGTTCATTAGTTCTGACAAATAACGCTCCGCTTTCACCATCGTAGGTAACAGGGAAGGTGAAATGGAT
>CAKTKX010000002.1 GCA_934572365.1 uncultured Oscillospiraceae bacterium | reverse complement strand
TTACCGCCGCCCAGGCGGTCTGCCGTGAAACGGCTTTCATAAAATGATGAAATCATTTTATGAAGAAATAGTATTATGGGTTATTTTATCGCTGCGGGAAACCGCCGGTGGTTTCCGGGGTGTCGTAGTAGGCGTAATATACCGTGTCCCCCTGGGACGCTCCGGTGAGAATTTGCACGTAATCTGCATCCGCCGCGCCGATGGTGACCGGGACGGGGCTTCCCGGAGCGGCGTTTTTCTCGTCATAGCCGGTGTAGAGAACGGTCTCGCCGTTTTCTTCTCCCAAAGCGGCGGCGGGAACGCACAGAAGATTCTCCCCACTATCCAGCCGGATGAAGGCGGAGGCGGTCATGCCCGGGAGCATGTCGCCGCTTTTTTCCAGCGTCAGCTCCACGGTGAACTTGCTGCTGCCGCCGTCGTTTGTGCCGCTGTTTGCGATTTGGGAGACTGTGGCGGAGAAACGCTCGCCCGCCAGAGCGTCTATGGTGACGGTCGCGGACTGGCCGACGTAGATTTTGGAGATGTCCAGCTCATCCACGGTCACGTCCAGCGTCATGTGTTCCTGGGAGGTGACGGACGCGACTGTCAGCTTGTCCAGAGAATACTTTTCAAAGGTTTGCGTCTGCCCCATCCCCCCGGAGGACATGCCGCCGCCGATCGAAATTCCGCCGGAGGACATATCCCCGGAAGGAACATTCCCGGAGGGGAGATCGCCGGAGTTGCCGCCGGAGTCGCCGCCGGGCTGACCCGATTCGGTGACGGTGAGCGAAAAAACCTTCTTCGCGCTGCCGCTGTCGCATTCAAAGGAAATGGTGACCTCGAAGGTTCCCGCGGCTGTCGGCGTGCCGTAAATCACGCCGGTTTTGGCGTCCAGCGTCAGGCCGTCAGGCAAGCCCTCTGCCGACCATGTGCCGCTGAGAATGTCATTGCCGTCACTTGCCCGGAGGGCAGAGATGTAGTTCTGCCCCATAACGCCCGGGTTCAGCATCTCGGTGGTAATTCGGACGCCCTCCGGAGCGGGGGCGTCCCCGCCGTCTCCGTCCCCGGGTTCTTCGCCGGGGTCGGGATTCTCCATATCGGACAAAAGGCGGACGGTCAGATCGCTGCCTGCGCCGGAAGTCTGCGCCGTGCCGTCCAGCAGCACGAGCCAGTACACATTGTCCTGATCGCCCACGGCCAGCAGAATGTCCCCGGTTTTTGCCATCCCGGCGGCTTGCAGAAGCCCCTCCGGGGTCTGGATGTAAACCGTCCGGTCGCCGCTAAAGTGCCAGGACTCCGTCATGCCGGAGATATTGGCGGACACGCCGGAAAGCCCGGCCAGATCGGAAACGGACTGCCCGTTGGGATTTACCAGAAGCCCCATCCCGTCATCCGAAACGGACGATACTTTTGCGGTGTGCGCCACAAAGCCTTCCGCATCGTCCCCCGCGAAGAAGGACAGCAGCCTGGCAGCCCACCCCTCTTCCGTGGCCGACAGGAGGAACGCGCCGTCCGTATCCACCCCCGTAACGATGCCGTCGCAGGGGGCGGTGACGGTTTGCGTCCGGTACATGGTGAACAGCTCCTGCATCAGCGCTTCGTATTCATGCCGCTGGTCGATGAGCTGCTGATATTCGGCGGAGCTGCCCGGGTCTTCCAGCTTGAGAAGGGTCTGCCCAACGTACACGGAAGCCCCTTCCTCTACCGCAATGTCGGAAACCGTCCCGGAATAGGCGGTGGCGTTCCAGGGGCTGTAGATGTACAGTTCCCCGGTTCCAAGGCTCTGGCCGTCCTCCGTCCGGACGGTCACCTCTGCCCCCACGGCGTAACCGTCATCGTCAAAGGTGACGGTCAGAACGCCGCTTAAGTTGGATTTGACCCGGCCGTCCACCGGCTCGCCGTCACCTACCGTGACGGAAACGGTATCCCCCGGATTCAGGTCGGTGCTGACTTCCAGCTGCACCGCCATGATATCATCCAGGGAGAGTACCGCCAGCGCGCCATGCGCCAGCATGACGTCCGCGGCGGACTCGCCCTCTTTTGCGTAGACCACCTTTACCGTTCCGGCGGCCAGGGCTTTCACGGTGTCGGGGGCGGTGTCACTGGAAGTACCCGCGATTTCCTCCGACAGATAGTCCAGCGTCTCCTGCACGCCGGTGATGGCGGTCATCACGCTGACTTTATCCACAGTAGCAATGGGGTCACCCTCGGAAACGGTGTCCCCGTTCCCTACCAGGTATTCCGTCAGCTTCACTTCCTCGGGGATCTGGACGCGGACGGAGGCTTCGCTCGCCAGCTGTCCGCCGCCGACGATCTCCATGTCCACGTCCCGGTACTCCGCCGACGCGGACAGGATACTTGCCTGCACGCCGGAATCCGCGCCCTTGCCGGATGCCAGCATGGGCAGCACCGCCAGCAGAACCACGACCCCCGCCGCAGCCACCCCGGCAAAAATCCGCCTGCGCTGCTTTTTCAGAACCTTATCCATGATACTATCCTCCATAGTGCAGAGCGTCGATGGGCTTCATCTTCGCCGCCTTGTTCGCGGGGTACAGGCCGAACACAATGCCGATCAGGAAGCAGAACCCCACCGCCACCAGCACGACGGTCATGTTCAGATGGAAGGTCATGTCCAGACTGACCACAACGGTGTTGACGATCTGCAAAACCGCCCAGCTCAGGAAAATGCCCAGGCAGCAGCCCATCATGCACAGAACCACCGCCTCCATGAGAAACTGGGACAAAATCACGCCTCGGCTGGCGCCGATGGCCTTGCGGATGCCGATTTCCCTTGTACGCTCCGTGACCGTGACCATCATGATGTTCATAATGCCGATGCCGCCCACCACCAGAGAAATCGCCGCGATGCCGCCCAGCATGACCGTCAGCATGGACGTGACGGAACTCATGGTGCTTTCCAGCGCGTCCTGATTGGTAACGGTGAAGGCGTCCTCATCTTGGTCAAAGCGCTCCATGAGAAGCCGGGTCATGGCAGTTTCCGCGTCGTCCATCGTCCCGTTTTCCGGGGCGCTGACATAGAAGGCGGTGATCTCGGACACCACCGAGGAGGACAGGCGGATCAGAGAATTGTAAGAGACGTAGGCCACCAGACTCCCGGAGGAAAACACCCGGGTCAGGTTATTTTCGTCGTCCTGCAATACGCCCACAATGGTGTACTTGACGTTATTCAGGGAAATGGCCTGCCCGACGCAGTCCGTATACCCGATCAGCTCCTCCGCCGCAGTCTCGTTGATGACGCAGGCGTAGGTGTTGTTTTCCATGTCCGACTGCTTCAGCCAGCGCCCCATGGAGAGCTGAAGCCCCTGAATGTCATAGTAATCCACCGTGGTGCCGTAGACGGTGAAGCTGCCGCTTTCTCCGTTGGCGCTGCCGGTGATAGTGTCGCTGGCGTAGGGCGCCACCAGCCCCAGGCTCGGTTCCGATTCAAGCCACTGATTCAGCGTGTCCATGGTGATGGGAGACCCCTTGTCATCCGAGACGGTGACCGTCAGAAGGTTGCTGCCCAGACTGGATATGGTGTCCGTAACGGAGGATGTCGCGCCGTTCACCAGGCTGACCAGCACCACCAGCGCCATAACGCCGATGATGATGCCCAGCATGGTCAAGATCGCCCGCATTTTATTGGAGCCGATGGAGCGAAGTGCCATTTTGAATGACAGCATTACAGTTTCACCTCCGATATCCGTCCGTCCAGGATGTGGATGGAGCGCTGCGCCTGTTTGGCAATGCCGTTATCGTGGGTAATGAGGACGATGGTATTGCCCCCCGCGTGGAGTTCATGGAAAATGTCGATGATCTCCCGGCCGGTTTTGGAGTCCAGTGCGCCGGTGGGTTCGTCCGCGAGGATGAGCCTGGGGCGGGTGACGATGGCGCGGGCGATGGATACCCGCTGCTGCTGGCCGCCGGAAAGCTCCGTGGGCAGGTGCTTCGCTCTTTCAAACATATTCACCCGTTCCAGCGCCTCCCTGACCCGCTCCGTCCGCTCCTTTTTGGGGACTTTCTGGTAAATGAGGGGCAGCTCCACGTTTTCCTCCGCCGTCAGCTTCGGGATCAGGTTGTACTGCTGGAACACGAATCCGATTTTTTCGTTGCGGATTCTTGCCAGCTCGTTTTCGGAATAGCTTTCAATGGGCAGGCCGTCCAGCAGGTACGCTCCCGCGTCCGCCGTGTCCAGGCAGCCGATGATGTTCATCAGGGTGGATTTGCCGCTGCCGGAGGGGCCGATGATGCTGACAAATTCCCCCGGGCTGACGTGCATGGTGGCGTGATCCAGTGCGCGGACACGCTCGTCGCCCACAAGATAATACTTGCACAGGTCTTTGATGTCGATCATAGCCGTCTCCTTATCCCCGGCCGCCGGGCATTCCGCCGCCGGGACCGCCGCTGGGTGCTCCGCCGGAGGGCATCCCACCGCCGGAGCTGCCAGACATATCGGGCATATCGCCGCCAAAGTCGCCGCCGGGCATTCCGCCGAAGACGATGCCGCCAAAGTCGAAGGTCTGGGATTCCGTGTAGTAGACCGTGTCGCCCTCGTTTAGGCCGGACTTGATCTCCACGTAGTTGCTGTTGCTGAGTCCCGGCACAACGTCCACCTTGCCGCCGTATTCCTGGGTGTCTTCGTCGTAGCTGGTGTAGACATAGTAGCCGGCGCTGGTCTGATGCAGGGCGTCCACCGGAATCAGGATGGCATCGTCCACGCCCTCGATCCGCACGTCTACGCTGGCGGTCATGCCGGGGAGCATCCCGGTCACCTTGTCCAGGGTGATGACCGCCGTGTAATCGCCGGAGACGCTGGTTTTGTCGATCTCCGTCACCACGCCGGACAACGTTTCGTCGCTGACGGAGCTGACGGTGACGTCCGCCTCCTGCCCCAGCTCCAGGGCGAGAATATCGGCTTCATCCACGCTGATGGTCACGGACATGCTCACATCCGGGGAAAGGACTACGATGTCCGTAATTTCCTCCTCATCGTCCAGATCGGCGACGGAGTATACGCTGCCGGAAATGGGGGCGGTCAAGCCGTTGCTTCGCTGGATTTGCAGCAGCTCCAGAAGGGTTTTCTCCTTTTCGCTCCGCTCCCGCAGCAGCGCGTCATAGCTTGCGCTGGTGGAGGTGTCCTTCAGGGTGAACAGGGTGGTGGAGGCATAGACCTTCTGATTCAGCGAAGCGTCCACGGTGCTGACGGTACCGGCGTAGCCGGTGACGGTGAGGGAATTGTGGATGTACAGTGTGCCGCTTCCCAGCTCTACGCCGGATTCTGATTTTACCGTTACGGCTTCGCCGTTTTCGGGGCCGTTGTCCGTCACCAGAACGGTGGCGGTGCCGCCTACGGTTTTCTCCACGGTGCCTTCGATTTCCTCGCCGTCGGAAAGAACCACCGTTACCCTGTCGCCCTCGTTCAGGGCGTCGGTTTTAATGTCCGCGGCCATGTAGCCGTCCAGAGAAATTTCCGCCAGCCCGCCATGCTCCACCATGACGTCCTCCACAAGCTTACCCTTCTCGGCGTAGATGGCCTTTACCCGCCCCGGAACGCCTGCGGATACGTAGCTGCTGACGGTATCCCCGTCGGCGTCGGCGATCTGGTCGTCTAAGTTTTCGATTTCCCCCTGTAAGTCGGACATGGCGGTTCTCACGCTTGCCATGTCCACGGTGGCCAGCAGGTCGCCTTCTTGAACCGTGTCACCGAATTCCACCAGAGTTTCCGTCACCTCCACGCCGGAGGGAACGGAGACGGTTTCGGAGTCCACATTGGTAAGCGTCCCGGAGCCGGTCACCACGGTGCTGATGGTTCCCCGTTCCGCCGCCGCGCTCAGCACCTCCTGGGAGGAAGAGGCGAACTGCTTTCGCACCTGCCGCTGGAGAATGCTGACGCCGACGATCAAACCTGCGACCAGCACAACCACAATAATCAGGATGGTGCGGAGGATTTTCCGCTTTTTGGCCTTTCTGCTTTTGCCCAGCGCTTCAAACAGCGCATCGTCCCCATTCGGCGGGACGGCTGCGGGGGTGCCGGTTTCCTTCTTTGATTTACCAAACATAGTGGCTCCTTCCCGGCGGCAAGTCCCTTCTATCCTGGGACACCGTCTGTTCAAGTTCGCACCCATTGTAAGCAACGAAGCTGAAATGCTCCTTAAAAAATTTGGAATTCACAGGAAATTCATAAAATACATGGGAGTTTACAGCTTGTTTACAAGCGTGCCGCATTTTTTCAGGACGCTTTCAAGCTGGCATGGTACACTCTTTGCAGAAGCAGAAACCACCTCGACACTGTAAGGAACGCTATGCACCCTTCGATGCCGCGGCAATCGCCGGGGATAAGCCGACGAAGCGTGTGCCAACCCAATAGCATATAGTGTATGGATAAACTACTTGCGCGCGGTTCATCAGGCGAACCGCGCGCAAGACGAGTCAAAAAGCAAATAGCCCGGGAAACCGTTAGTTCCCGGGCTGTTTGGCGTGTTCAGACAAAAGAAGCCTCTCCCCTATTGACAAAACAACCCATTTGCCATACTTATAACATAAGTTATCAATAACGAAGGTTATTTCAGAGGTGATCCAATGCCGGCAATCAAAAAAGTGTCCAAGGAGGCCATTATAGACGCGGCGGTGGAGATACTCCGGGAGGGCGGCGCGGCCGCGATCAACGCCCGCAGTGTGGCAAAGAAGCTGGGCTGCTCTACCCAGCCGATCTACCTGTCCTTCCGGAATATGGATGAGCTGAAAGCGGCCATGACCCAGCGTGCCATTGCGCTGCACACCCGGCACGTTCGGGACTCCCTGCGCAGCCGGGAGGACAGCGGGTACAGCCGTTACAGCAGCTACGGCATGGGATTTGTGAAGTTCGCGGCGGAGGAAAAGCATCTGTTCCGTTGGCTCTACCTGGACGGGGAGCAATCCGTCCCCCATCAGGACGACGTGCTGCTCCCGGAGATCATCGCGGCGATGGTGAGCGAATACGGCTACACCGAAGAACAGGCGAGAAAGCTGCACCGGGACATGGCGTATTATGCCTACGGCCTGGCAATCCTGGCAAATACCGGCCATCTGAACCTGACGGACGGGGAACTGCTGGCGGCGTTTCGCAGGGAGTTCACAGCGCTGGCCGCGTACTATGGCGTCTCCCCCGTCCCTCTGCGGCTCCGGGAAGAGACATGATATTCTATTGAAGCGAGGGATCAATGCACCATGAAACAAACGGGAATCAAAACCAAGAGGATGGTTCTGCGTCCCATGACCGACGCAGAGACCGAGGCGCTGATCGCGCGCACGGATTCTGACGACGAGCTTCGCGCCGCCTACGGCGAAATGCTGGAGGGCTGCAAGCGCGACCCAATAAACCGGGTCTGGTACGCGCCCTGGTGCATGGCGCTGAAGGACGGCGCGGAGAACATAGGCGACCTCTGCTTCAAAGGCCCCGCCAAGAACCATTCCGTGGAGATCGGCTACGGTATTCAGCCGGAGTATGAGGGCAAGGGCTACACCACAGAAGCGGTTCAGGCCATGACCCAGTGGGCCTTCGGCCAGAAGGACGTGGTGTTCGTGGAGGCGGAGACCGACCCGGACAACAGGGCATCCCAGCGTATTCTGGAAAAGTGCGGCTTTGTGCCGGACGGGACGGGCAAGGAAGGCCCCCGGTTCGTGCTGGAAAGCCCCCTCACCAACTGGCAGCCCATCTACATGCTGTTCGGCATGAGCATCGGCATGTCCATCGGCCGGATGCACGACCAGATGCTCCTGGGCATGGCGCTAGGCATCAGCCTCGGCGCCCTCGCCGGTATGGCGCTGAATGTGTCGGCAAAAAAGACCCGGGAGACCGTCCGGCAGCAGCGCAGGCCCCGGGCGTGACGGGATATGGCGAAGAAACTGACGCTGTTGACCCTCCTGGTTCTCGCGGGGACGGCGGCTTTCACGGTTTTGTACCGGGAAACGGCCTGCGGGGCGTACCTTCCCCTTGCCATCACCCTGGGAACCACGGCCTATCATGTCGTCATGCGGCAGCTGGTTGCGCTGGCGTTTCACACCGTTATGAAAAACCGGGCGGATTACGGGAAACGGTGGTATCAGGTCGGCAAAGGGGAAATGGCGCTGTACGGCAAACTGCGGGTAAAAAAGTGGAAGCGCCGGATGCCGACCTATGACCCTGCGCAGTTCGACCCCCGGCGGCACACCTGGGAGGAGATCGCCCAGGCCATGTGTCAGGCGGAGCTTGTCCACGAGACCATCGCCGTGCTGAGCTTTCTGCCCATTGCGGCGGGGGCATGGTTCGGCGCATACCCGGTGTTTCTCATAACGTCCGTCCTGGCCGCGCTGTTTGATATGCTGCTTGTGATGATGCAGCGCTACAACCGTCAGCGCATCATGCAGCTGCTGAGACGGAGAAAAACGCCCGGAATCGGCTGAATCACCGGAGTAATCAGGCGGTGTGCGGCTTCGTATCTGCCAGCGCCCGCCATTCCCGTGCAAGAAATGCAATGGACAGAATACCGACCAGCAAACTGGAAAGCGCCCCGGCGTAAAGCAGCCCGTCGATACCGAACGCCCTTCCCAGAACCAGCAGTGCCGGAACCTGAACAACGATTTGCCGAAAGAGAACCAGCGCCGTTGCGGGAATGGGCTTGCCGATGGATTGCAGGAAGGAGCTGCCAACCATTTGAAAGCTGTCCAGGAAAATGAGCATCAGGAAAATCCGCAGACATTTGACGGAAAATTCATTGTAGAGCGGGTCAGCCGAGCCGAAGATGCGGATGATGCTCATAGGCGCAAGCTGGAACCAGACCGTGGCGATTCCCATGAGTGCCGCAGAGAAGATAACCAGCAGCTTTAAGATATGTCTGACCCGGCTTCGGAGATTCCGCCCGTAGTTGTAGCTGATAATGGGCTGTGCGCCGGAGCATAGACCTGTGATGGCATTTTGCAGCATGGTAAAGACCTTCATGGTGACGCCCAATGCGGTCAGTGGAATTTCTGCACCATACTTGCTCAGCGTCCCATATTTGACAAGAAGATTGTTCTGAAAATAGAGAACAACCACAATCGCAAGCTGTGTTACAAAGCTGGAAAGACCAAGTTTTGCCGTTTTTGGGACAAACCGAATGCATCCGGTAAAGGATTGTTTCGTGAGCTGTACCGTCCCTTTTTTGCGGGTAAGATAGACGATACAGACGACCGCGCTGGCAGCTTGTCCCAATACCGTGGCGATGGCCGCACCTTTTACGCCCCAATGGAAGCCGTAAATGGTCAATGGATCGCCGATCATATTGACGGCAAAACCGGTAAGCATACTGAGCATTGCGGTTTTCGGCCCGCCGTTGCCGCGGACGATGCTCATGGCACCGCAGGGGAAAATGTTGAAGACCGTTCCTGCGACGATGATATACCCGTAATCCAGCGCATAGGGCATGATGTCATCCGTCGCGCCGAACAGGCGGCAGAGGGGCTGCAAGAAAGCAGTCAGGAGAATGCTCAGCGTGACACCAGATACCACCAATGCGGCAAGACCTGCCGCCATTCCTTTCTCCGCTTCCTCCCGCTTGCCCTGGCCGAGTTTCAGATTCATATAGCTGGCTGTGCCGTCACCGATCAGCAGACCGATGGCGATGGCCAATTGCGTCAGCGGGAAAATCACGTTTGTCGCGCCGTTGCCGAGATAGCCGACGCCGTTTCCGATGAATATCTGATCGACCATGTTGTAAAGCGCGTTCAGAACCAGCGAGATCACGCTGGGGACGGAGAACGTTACCAACAGTTTCCTGATTTTTTCATGTTCGTATTTTTGTTCAAGGGTTTCCATATTTGCCTCCTGTTATAACTAATTAGAAAACTAACTTTATAGGGAAATGGAAAACCTTTCGCATACAGCTAAAGGTTTTCGATCATTTTCTTTGTAATTTCCAGCCACAGCGCCTGCTCCCGCTCCGGGATACCTTGCAGTAGCCGATTTTCCAAGTCCTGCACATCCCGCAGGACTTTTTCCCGGTTTTGCCGGGCTTTTTCGCTGGGAACGATTTTTTTCAGCCGCCCGTCGTAGGACACGGGAACACGGCTGATCAGTCCGTCCTGCTCCAGCTTTTTCACAAGGGCGCTGGCGGATGGGGGACGCAGGCCGAATTCATCCTCCAAATCCTTTTGAAACAGTTCGCTGTCCTCGTGGGCGAGGATGAAGTGCAAAGCCTTTCCCTCCGTGCCGCTGTATTGTCCACGGAAGGATAACGCATCGATTTCTCTGCGCAGGCGGTTCGCAAGGATCCCGATATACCGGGAAGCGTGTTCGTCTTTTACCATAGGCGTCACCAAACTAATTAGTTTTCTATCTATCAAGAATAGTATAATACATTGCCTGAAAATGTCAAGGGGGCTGCGGTGAAGTGCAAAATATTCTTTGGCACGGCAAGCCCTGGCAAAATTGTGTGACGGTTTTGCCCCATAAGGCCAATACGTGAGACGTGCTGCCCCGGGTGACCGGGGCAGCACGTTTTGCGTATCTAGTGACCCTTTCTCCTGGGAACCGGCGTCACCTGAACCAGAATCTCCACGACCGCCTTTACCAGCTCGCGGTTCTCGACATCCAGAAGATAGTGCGCCTTGGCGCCGTCGTAGGGAATCCCCTCCGGCGCGTCCGCCATCAAATGCGCAAGCGCAGGCAGCTTCTTCACCATAACGCAGTTATCGCAGACCAGCAAAACCGGCCTTTCCTGGACGTAAACCAGGTATTCACCGAACATTTTTCTATAGGTAACACCGGAAATTCCATCCAGCTGCTCCAGGACAAAATCCATATATTCCTTCGATGTGCTCATGATTCCCCCCAATTCTGCGGCGCGTCCTTTCGGATAAACTCCACGGTCTGCCCCTTCATGGAGATTTTGCCCACGGCGTATCCGTAGGGAAGCAGCTCGGCCTTGTATTTTAGGAAAGCGTGATCGAGGGGAACACCGGCGCTTTGACCGATCTCGTCAAAGCGCAGGGTCAGCTTCGCCTCGCCCCTGTCCCGGATGTACCGCCAGAGGGCGTCGTATTTGCTCATGTTGCCGCCCCCTCAGACATACTTCTGGATAAACGCTTCCAGCGCTGGAATGTCCTCTGCCTTCCAGTAGCGGCGGCAATCCGGGGTGCGGTCGAGCAGACGCTTGTTGTAAAGCTCCCGCCGCAGGGTCGCTGGGTCGTGGAAAAGCGTCCACTCGTCCAGAAGGTCGTTGATTTCCGGTTCGGAATATTCCCGCCCGGCTTCAAATTTCCCGGCCAGGTACCACAGCGCCAGCAGCTTCTTTTTGTGCTTGGCCGGGAGGGAGATTAGCCGGCCGTTTCCGTCCAGAAATGGCAGTAAATCCCGTGATAATTCGCTCATTTTCCGTCTTCATCCTTCCTGGTTTTGAAGTTCATCACCCCGATCAGGCAGCCGGACGCGCCTGCGGCCAGCAGCGCCGAATACAGCCACAGCTTCAAAAATCCGAAAATCCCCCCGGCAAGCAGCATCAGCGCCCCCGCCGCAACCAATAATCTGACCGTTATTTTGTTATCCATGTTGATTCCTCCTGAAAAAGCGCAGAGCAAGCCTGTTTTTGGCTCAGCTCTGCGTCTTTGCGTCTGGCTGATATTGTTATTCCGCTTTGTACGCCCGGGAAATCAGAAACGTTCCCCCACCCCGGATCTTACCAGCAGCATCATAGCCTGAAATTCGGTGGACAGCATCTGCCCCAGCTGCTTCTCCGAGAACCGGCACATCCGCGTCGCGCACAGCGCGCCCACCCCGAAGGTGTAGATCCACACGTGTTCAAAAAGAAGCCGTGCGTCGGCCTCGCTCATGGCGTATTCTTCCTGGATCAGCCGAATGCAGGTCTCCGCTGTGGGGCCAAGCTCGCCGAATACGTCATCAAAGCTGACGGCGCTGCGGTTTTCCTGCATGAAAAGCAGCTGATACAGCTTCGGCTCCCGCACGCCGAACAGCACCATCTGCATCCCCACCTGCTTGAACAGGGGCATATCGGGCAGCTTCTGCCCAGCGAAGCTTTCAAACCGGCGCATCGCAGCCTCCCGCACCGCGTCCTGCACCTGCTTCATGCTGCTGAACACGGTAAAGATCGGCCGTGCGGAGGTACCGAGGGCGTCTCCCAGCTCCTTAGCGGTGAGGGCTTCGACGCCTTCTTGGGATACGACTTCCAATGCGGTCTGGATGATCTCGTCCCTGGTAAATTTCGGTTTCGGTGGCATAGGGATTCTCCTTGTTATCTAAAAACGCACGTTTTGCAACATGCATTTTAGATTATAACGGCTGACGGCTGGTTTGTCAATGGGATTCCGGGAAATTTTCGGCGGGGGTGTCTTGTCTGGATATCAGCCCTTGATCCCCGCAAGGGCAAGAAACTTCTTGTCGGACTGAATGGCGTGTGTCACGAACTTCCCGTCCCGGAACAGCGCATAGGTGGTCACCGGGGCGGGGAGGTTCTGGGCGGTTTCTCTGTCCGTGATCTGGACGGTTTTCAGGGGAATGCCGTGTTCTGCGGCTGCCTCCGCCACCCGCGGCACCCAGTAACAGGTGAACGGACACTGATCCGTATAATAGAGAACGAAGCCGTTTTCCTCAATTTTCGGATGTCTGGCGCATTCCTTGAACCTTGGCGTTTCCGCCGACGGTACCAGGGGCAGATACATGAGGGTGATCCCGCAGTCCGAAGTATCCGCGACGGTGAAGCCCTTGTGGGCCAGATACTTGGGGTCGGAAAGAAATTCCCTCTTTCTCCCCTCCGCGGAAAGAATGCAGATCCCCTGCCGCCCCTGAGCCTGGGCGTCCCGGATGCACTCGGCGAGCAGGTCGGAGGAATACCCATGCCCCTTCAGGGAGCCGGAGACCCACAGACAGTTGATGTAAAGATACCCCGGCGCGTCGATGGGAACCCAGGCATTTTTGGCGGGGATGTACTCGATAAAGCACTTCCCCCGCTCCTCGCTCCGGTAAAAAACCAGCCCCTCGGCGAACCGCTCCTTGAGCCACGCCTTTTTTGCAACACTCTGTTTCCCCGACATGGCGCAGCAGATGTGTTCGGCGTCAATGTTTTCCTCTGTGATACGGATATAGCGCATACGGCTTCTCCCCTTCTACAGCATTTTGATAAGCAAAGTGTAGCACAGCCCTTTCCGGAATGCAATCGGTGAATCTCTGCGGGCGGAAAAAAGCAGGCAGCTGACGGTATCATGCCGTGCAGCTGCCTGTACGAATCAGTGGTAGAATGAAATGTACTGCCGAATGAGCTTCTCTTAAAAAATTGCCTTCTTTTCCGCTTTGCATTTTCCCAGCAGTGCCTGCGCACATATTGCGTAGGCAGCCGCTCCGACGGACAATGCACTTTCATCATATCGCACGGATGGATGGTGGTTGCCATAGCAAAAGCCGTCCTTTGCTTCGCCGGTGCCGATGGTCAGATAGACCGAGGGAATCTGTTGGGCGAACAGCGCAAAATCCTCCGAGGCAGAGAGCCGCTGAGGCGTATCGTCCACGGCCGCGCTGCCCAAATTTTCCCGGAGGGCGTCGACGATTGCCGGACACAACTCCGGCGCATTGTAAAGAACCGGTACGCCGGTGACCATTTTCAGCTCTGCCCGGGTTCGGAAGGTACGGGCAATTCCCTCCGAAATTTCTTTTAGTCTAATGCACAGGTGCTGCCGGTCGGCTTCTTTGGCGGAACGGATGGTTCCCTCCAGCACGGCTGTCGCCGGGATGCTGTTGGCGGCATCTCCTGCATGGAAGGAGCCGATGGTAACGACCGCCCCGGATCCGGGAGCGCATTCCATGGACACCAGCTCCTGACAGGCCAAGCAGATTCTCGATGCCACCTGAATGGGATCCGCAGCCAGATGGGGCATTGCCCCGTGACCGCCGGTGCCGGAAATTGTCAGAACAAAGCGGTCATAGGAGGCGGTCTTTTCTTTCGCGGTACAGTTCAGCTGTCCAACCGGCTGACCGGGAGCCACATGCATTCCAAGAGCCGCACAAACGCCATCTCCGGCGCCTGCGTCCAGCATGGCTTTCGCGCCCCGGGCATTTTCTTCGTCCGGCTGAAACAGCAGCCGGACAGTGCCGTTCAATGTTTCCCGATGCCGGCACAGCAGCTCTGCCGCTCCCAGCAGCATGGTTGTGTGCATGTCATGCCCGCAGGTGTGTGCCGCAGAGCCGGTGGCGGCGAAGGGAAGGCCGCTGCACTCCTGCATGGGAAGCGCGTCCATATCCGCCCGCAGCAGGACAACCGGCCCCGAATTGCCGATTTGCGCGATCAGTCCTCCGGCGCATTCCGTGACGGACAGACCCTGTCCCACCAGCTGCTTGGTGATGATCGCTCTGGTCTTCGGCAGGTTGGAACCCAACTCCGGACATTGGTGAAGGCGGCGGCGAAGCGCCACCAGACGGGGCTGCAGTGCCAGCGCCTCCTGTTTGATCGTATTCATTTGTTACCTCCTGCCTCGCTCAGGCATCCACCATCAGCCGCAGAATTTCTTCGTCCGTAGCACGCATTCCCTCACGGGCCATTCTTCCGAAGACTTCCACGGTTTTATCTGCGTCCGACTTTACCAGGCCTTCTCCGTTCCGGAAAGCGTGTCCCCGGATGGCCATTTCGTGTCCGAGAAATCCGGCCTGTACCGCCGTGGCAATTTTTGCCGCGCAGCTGGATTTTGCGCCGTCGCAAACCATACCGGAAACGTTGGCAATGGTATTGACCACGGTATCCTCAATCACTTCCAGCGGGTCGCCGCACAGGTAGGCAATGCCCGCCGCACTGCCGCAGGCGGCGCTTACCGCGCCGCAGTAAGCGGAAAGCTTCCCAATAAAGGATTTTTGGAACAGCGCTACCAGATTGCTCAAAGCCAGGGCACGCAGGGTTTCCTCACGGGACAGCCCCTTTTCCTGAGCAAAGACGATTACGGGAAGGGACACGGTCATTCCCTGATTGCCGCTGCCGGAGTTGATGATCACAGGCAGGACGCACCCGCCCATTCGGGCGTCGGAACCGGCGGCCGCATAGGCGGCAGCACGGCTGGCCAGAGAATCTCCGGAGGCCAGCAGGGTCTTACCGACCTGAGCGCCCCACTCTCCCCGTAGACCTTCCTGCGCAATGGCCATATTGTAATCCAGTTGTTTTTCCAGAATTGGCTCGATTTCGGCAAGGTCTACGGTTTCGGCAAACCAATAGATGTTTTCAATGCTCAGATCACAGCAGCTTTCCTCACTGCCCGTTGGCGACGCGCAGCCGCTTGCCGTACCGGTGACTACGACGCCGTCCCGTTCCTCACGGATAACGTTTGTGTGGGCATCCCGTATTTCCACCAGAGCGCTGTGTCCGCTGCCGCTGACCTCCAGCAGGATGTGCAGATTGGCCGTGCTTTTCAGCGGCAGGATCTTGCACATTCCGGTATCCCGCAGCTGACGCACCTGTTCCACCTGCTCCGGCGTGACGTTGCGCAGCACCTCCATGCCAAGCTCCGGATCTCCTGCCAAAGCGCCCAGAATGGCACTGGTATCAATACCCCGCAGACCGTTGGTGGTGGGGACAATGACGCTTTTGACGTTTTTAATGATGTTTCCGCTGCAATGTACTGTCATGGATGTGGGCATACAGCCGAGCAGACGTCTGGCGCGGGCGGCCGCATAGGCAATGGCAATGGGTTCTGTGCAGCCCAGTGCGGGAACCAGTTCCCGACGGAGCAGAGCAATGTACTGCGCGGATAGTTCTTTGGTAATCATATTTCTTTCCTCCTGGATAAGTCCCCCGGCGGGACTGGCCGCCGGGGGTGGGAACCGGGTTTTAGTCGGCTAGGGTGAAGTCCTGATTTGCCTCGGTCAGCACCAGCAAAAGCTCCTGGTAGCTGCACAGTTCGGCAAACTCTCTGCGAACCCGTGCGCCGATTTGTTCGGCTTTCTGGGGATCCGCCAGAGCGAAGCAGCTGAGCATGGTCTTGTAAGTATGTGCCGTATGGAATACAAAGTCCCGCACACAGCTGGTGCCGATCTTTTTGGAAATGGCACCCAGGCGGGCAGCGGTTTCCGCATCCATGGACAGATCCTTCCAGTGAAATTCACAGCAGTGAGAACCGGGCTTGCTGAGATAGCTTTTGACCTCCAGATGCAGCTTAGGATCGAAGCCCCGAACAATGCTTTCGTCCACGTTCCGGCAGTAATACTGGCCAAATTCTGCAAGGCCGCTTTCCTTCCAGCCTTCGCACCAGGGACACTGGCGGACATAGTGGGCAAAATAGGGCGTATTCTGAATGGTTTCCTTACGGAATCCCGCATCCCAGTGCCATTCTCCGTAGGCAAAGTACCCTACCATATCGGTTTTGTCACCGTTCCGGCGGCAGCGCTGTGCCATCCGGGAACCTCTTTCCAGGCCGTAGCGTTCCACGGCTTGCCACAGCAATGCGTCAGCCGCCTCTGTGCCGAAGCTGTCAATGGCGCTGCGCGCTATCAGGCCAAAGAGAATGGCGTGCTGTCTGGGGGAAAATTCCGGAACCTTGTCATCCGTCATACCTCTGCCCCGTTCCACAACGGCTGCGGTAATTTCGCCCATCAGCGTGCCGATTCTGGAAACCTTCTGCTCGGGAGCATCCAGACTGGAGGCCTGAAACAGCTCCTTCAGTAGCGGTTCTGCCACGGAGAAGTAGCGCTTCATGCACAGCTCCAGCATACCTCCCTTGGTTGCGTCCTTTTTGGCCTTGGCAACAATGGTTTGCCGGTCTTCCAGCTGCGCTTCGTGGAAATAGAGATCAAACAGAGGATTCAAAAACGCCTCCGCGCCGGCATCGGTAAAGCCCTTTTCCGTGATGTACTGATGCAGCCCGTTATACCACGACAGCATAACCCGGCGCAGCAGCGCGTTGGCCTGGGGATCCGCCACGGCGCTTTTGTCGCAGCAGTTGGTGCCGGGAGCGGTATAATGGTGTTCCAGCTGGTGCCAGCCGCGCATGGTGGAGGCGGTATCTGCGTAGGTGCAGGGAATTCCCCGCTCTGTCAGGCATCTTGCGGTAATGTCGGCCAGCTCGGTCAGCGGATGAACTGCAATTTCCGTTGACAGCACCTGCATGATCAGATGCGGTGGTACCTCCAGGCAGCGACCCATGGGGGTAAAGAAGCGGAACAGCTCATCCTTGTCCGGCTGCGGCCAGCCGTGTTCTTCCGGGAAGGTGATCAGATTGCAGGCTTCACCGGCTACGGATTCATTGCCCACACGGCTGATCATATTGGGAATAATATTAACAACCTCAATATCCTGCCCCAACACATCCAGATAAAACAAACCGGCAGGGCTGGGAGGAAACGCCACCAGAATCGGCAGTTCCCGCCCCTCCCGGCGGCAGGTTTCGTAGTATGGCAGCAGGACATCCCGGGCCAGCCCCGGTGCAACCGAGGGCGGCGGGGCAAAGAAGATCCAGTCCGGATGCATCTGCTGAAGCGCGCCTGCGTTGTCATCCAGGATCACCCGGATGCCCATGCGCTGCTGCTTTCCCTCCAAATCATGGGCATCGGCGGTGACGGCCAGAATATTTTCCGATACCTTTGCGCCCATGGCGTTTTTCCAGCAGGGGAATATGTACTCCATCAAAAAACCCATGCCGATGATAACGGCTTTGGCATTGACAAATGCTCTCATTTTTCTTCCTCCTGTTTTGCCAGCTCCACCAGAAATTCGCATTGCTCGTCACCGAAGGCCAGGGACTTTTGCAGGGAAAAGTCCAGCGCCGGGATGGAGTTGACCATTGCCCGGTCTCCGTCCATGGCGATGTCGCATAGCTTGGCAACAAAGGCGTCATCTCCGCCGCAGTCTACCCAGGCGTGCATCAGCGGGCAGTAGCCGGCCTTGATGACCAGATGGTTTTCATCCCGCTCGATAATATCGCTGTCAAAAATCTTTTTCGTCTCCGGCGTCAGGTAGGTCTGCGCGAAATCGTCCAGCCCCTGGATGTTTGAAAAGCTCGCGCAGAAGCGCATACAGCCATACTGCGTCAGCGCTTTGCGGAATGCGGCCTCCCAGTTGGGATCCGATTCCTGAGAAGCCTTGGCAAGGTAGTACAGATAACCGCCCCGATTCTTAATCATCCTGCGCATGGCCTCGATTTCCCGCGGCTGCGGGGTGCGATCCGTTTTCAGCATAATAAATCCCCCTTACATTCCCAAATATGCCTTAATAATCCGTTCGTCGTGGGCAAGCCCCGAGCCGGTGTTGGACATAACGATCCGGCCGTTTTCCAGTACATAGCCCCGATCTGCAATTTGAAGCGCCAGACCGGCATTCTGCTCAATCAGCAAAACCGTGGTGCCCTTCTCCCGAATGTCCAAAATCAGTTCGAAGATCTCCTTCACCACCATAGGCGCCAGCCCCAGGCTTGGCTCGTCCAGCATCAAAAGTCTAGGCGAAAACATCAATCCCCGGCCAATGGCAAGCATCTGCTGTTCGCCGCCGGACAGAGTGCCGCCTAGCTGGGTGCGGCGTTCCAGCAGCCGGGGGAACATCTTGTATACGTCCTGCAAAAGCTGGGAGGCCTTCTCCTTGTCGTATTTTTTTGTACCGAAGGTGCCCATCATCAGGTTTTCTTCCACGGTCAGGCGGGGGAAGATCCGGCGTCCCTCCGGAACATGGCTGATACCCAGTTTTACGATGGCGCTGGACTCCATATGGGAAATATCCTGTCCCTCAAAGACAACGGAACCGGTCTTTTTCCCGTCAATCAGATTGCTGATGGCCATCAGCGTGGAGGTTTTTCCCGCCCCGTTGGGGCCGATCAGGGTGACAATTTCGCCCTGATCTACGTGAAAGTCTACCCCCCGCAGGGCGGCAACGTTGCCGTAACGCACATTCAGATCAGTCGCTTTCAGAAAATCACTCATTTGTATGTCCTCCTGCGCGTTTGCTGTCGATGGTCAGCCCGGTGCCCAAATAGGCTTCGATTACCTGCTCATTGCGGGTGACCTCTGCCGGGGTTCCTTCCGCCAGCTTTTTTCCGTAATTGATGACCACGATACGGTCACACAGATTCATCATAAACTTCATATCGTGCTCAATGACCACGACGGTGATACCGTCATCCCGCAATGTGCGGATGAACCCCATCAGCTCTGCGGTTTCGCTGGGATTCATGCCGGCGGCCGGCTCATCCAGCAGCAGAATCTTCGGGGACAGCGCCATGGCTCTGGCAATTTCCAAACGCCGCTGCCAGCCGTAGGGAAGATTTCCGGCCAGCAGGGCTGCCTGATCCGCCAGACCTACCCGCCTGAGGATTTCCATGCCCTTCTCATTGGCCAGAGCCTCGTCATTCCGGTAGCGCTTTGTATGGAGAATACTGTCCACCATGCCGGTGGAAGTCTGGATGTGGAAGCCGACCTTTACGTTTTCCAGAACGCTTAAGAACTTAAAAAGCTTGATGTTCTGAAACGTGCGCGCCATGCCGAGTTTTGCCATTTTTTCCGGGGTGTAGTTGGTGACGTCTTTACCGTCAAACAAAATTTTGCCTGAGGTCAGACGGTAGGTGCCGGTAATCAGGTTGAAAAATGTGGTCTTTCCGGCACCGTTGGGGCCGATGATTCCCAGAATTTCTTCCTGCTCAACCTGCATGGAGATGTCATCCGTGGCCTTCAGGCCACCGAAATGTTTACTGATATGCTGAACCTCAAGTAGCGCTGCCATGCTCGCTCTCCTCCTTTTCCTCGGCTGCCAATTGTTTTTCCCCTTCGCCCGACTCCGAAGGCGCCTTCCGGTTGACTGCGCCAACCAGTCCCTGTGGACGCAGCCACATCATGGCAATGATGAGTACGGAATACAGCAGCATACGATACTGAAGCGCAGAGCGGAACAGCTCTGTGATCAGGTTGATCACCAATGCTCCCACGATCGGCCCCAGAAGGGTTCCCTGGCCGCCGATGATGTTCATGGCCAAAATGTTGAAGCTTTCGTCCAGAGTAAAGGTGTCTGGACTGACAAATCTCTGGAAGAAGGCGTATACGCATCCGGCCACCCCTGCCCAAAAGGCGCTGTAGGCCAGATTGATCTTCTTGTAATGGGCGACCTGCACGCCAAGGGATGCCGCGGCAGCCTCGTCCTCACGAATGGAGCGCCATGCCCGGCCTACCCGGGAGCGAAGAACCCGGCTGGTACACAGCAGCATAATGGCCGTCAGCACAATCAGAAGATAGTAGAAAAAGGTGCTGCGGGGGATGTCCAGTCCGAAAAAGCTGGGCGTGGCGATGCCGGAGATGCCCCGGGGACCCCGGGTCAGGCTGGTCCAGTTGAGGCACAGCTGCCGCACGATCTCGGAAAAGCCCAAAGTGACAATGGTGAAATACATACCCTTCAGCTTGGCGGTTGGGACGCTCAGCACGAGGCTGCACACTGCAGCCATAATCCCGCTGACCGGGAGCAGAACCCAAATGCTCCAGCCAAATCTGGTGGAGAGAATGGCGGCGGTATAAGCGCCGATGCAGTAAAAACCCGCCTGACCCACGTTAAACTGACCGGAATAGCCATTGACCACGTTCAGTGAGCTGACGAGAATGATGTACAGCAGCACCAGCGTCAGCACGTTGATGACGACCTTGCTGGATACCACCAGCGGCACCAGGCAGAACAGCAGCAGAATAACCGCAATTACCCGCCCTTCGTAGCGAAGCAGGTCGAAGCCACGGAGAGACGGCCTTTTCAAAATCTTCTTCATATTCACTTACTCCTCCGTGTAAACAAGCCCTCCGGCTTGACCAGCAGGACCAATACCAAAAAAACAAAGGAAATAATATCCCGCATACCGGCCGAAAAGACCATAATGCCCAAATTTTCAAACACACCGATCAGAATACCGCCGATGGCCGCACCCCAGATGCTGGACATGCCTCCGAGCACCGCGCAGCAGAAGGACTTCATGCCGATGGTGCCGCCCATCATCGGGGTGATGGTGCCGTAGTACATTGCCAGAAGCACACCGGAGATGCCGGCAATGCCGCAGCCGATCATGTTTCCGATAGTGGTCGCCCGGCGGGTGTTAATACCCACCATTGCAGAGGCGGTTTTGTCCATGGAGACGGCACGCAGGGAAAGCCCCGCTCTGGTTCGGTTCAGAAACAGGGTCAGCAATCCGGCCAGAACCAGAACGACCGCAAAGATAAAGCACTGCATATAGGTGATTCGAAGCCCGGCAAAGGTAATGGCTCCGCTGCCGAACAGATCCGGGATGGGTTTGGTTTCCGTACCGGCCACAACCTGAACCAGGTTGCGCAGGAACATGCCCATGCCGATGGTGCAGATCAGGGAAATCTGCCGGGGCGCCGAAAAGAAGCGGTTATAGCACACGCGGTGTACCACGAAGCCCATCAGCCCGCTGACCAGAAATCCGGCCAGCAGAGCTGCCAGCAAGTTTCCGGACACCAATGAAAATGTATAGTAGGCGGCAAAAGCGCCAAGCATGATTACGTCGCCGTGCGCAAAGGTAACCAATCCCACGACTCCGTAAATCAGCGCATAGCCCAGACTCATCAGTGCATAAATCATGCCCTGCCCCAGGCCGTTCATTAATTGTTCTACCAGCATATTGGTTTCCTCCATCAATAAGGGGGGTGGCTTTGCCATCCCCCCTCCCTTGTTTATAGCCCTGCGCGCCTTTTTGCGTTGCGGTCTTGTCTGCCGGTCACAAGGCAGGCAGCGCCGTCAGGCAATGTCCGATCGTATCAGTCGATGTAATCGGAATCCGTCAGTACCTTCCAGGCACCGTTTTCGATGGTGACGATCTTAAAGTTTTTCTGCGTGATGGTGCGGTCGTCATTGAAGGTCTTCGGGCCGGTCAGACCTTCAAAGCCCTGAAGGTTGAGCAGCTCCTCCCGGATGGAGGCACGGTCCACGGTTTTGCAGTTGGCAATGGCCTGCGCCAGCATGTAGGTGGCGTCGTAGGCACAGGTCATCATCATGTTGGGAGCAAACCCGGCGCGGGATTCAAATTCAGTAGCGAAGCGCATCATTTCAGGGTTGGTTTCGTCGATGACGAAGCCAATCTCGCTGAGGACACCCTCCACATTTTCTCCGCCCAGAGAAATCAGCTGCTCGGAGTAGGCCAGACCGGAAATGGCGACCTTCACGTCCCAGCCCATCTGGCGGATCTGCTTGATGATGACGGAGCCGCTGTCGTAGCCGGTAAGGAGCATCAGGGAATCGGGGTTGGTCTGGCGGATCTTTGTCAGCACCGCGTTGAAATCCTTCTCCCCTTCGAAGAAGTTTTCTGCGGAAACAATGTTCACACCGTTGGCAGAGCAGTTATCGGCAAGAATTTCGTATGCCTCAACGCCCCAGTCGCTGTTAACGTAGATAACGCCAACATTTTCCGCCTGCATGTATTTTTTCAGCAGGTAGTCGGCAATGAACTTGCCCTCGTCCGTGGTCTTGCCAAAAATGGAGAACATGTAATCGCCCTGAAGCGTGTAGTCAGGATTGGAGGCCGTGGGAGACAGCTGAACCATACCGGCCTCTTCGTAAATCGGGGCGGCTGCAATACAGGCACCGGAGGCGAAGTCACCAATCTCCGCCAGAATCGATGCATCCTCGGTAAACATGGTAGCGATCTGAGCCGCCTGGGTGGGATCGGACTTGGAGTCTTGCACGACGACTTCCAGCGGGCGGCCGTTAATACCGCCGTTGGCGTTGATTTCTTCCACCGCCATGTTCACGGCAACTTCGGTTCCCAGGCCATTCTCGGCAAAACTTCCGGTAATGGGGGTGGACAGGCCGATGCGGATGGGCTCTGCAGTTGCGGCCTCGGTTGCCGGGGCGGAGCCGACGGTGGCGGTTGTTTCAGGTGCAGTTTTGCTGCCGCAGCCGGCAAGCAGAGCGAAACACATGGCCAGTACAAGAAAAATGCTGATCTGTTTTTTCATGGGAAAATGCCTCCTCTTTAATGTCTTCATATGAAGCGTTCCCTGCCCGCAGGGCGGAAAGCTCATATGATAATCAGAAGTCCCCCCTCGCCGGTAGAACCATCTGTTGCCTGTATTATAGGAAAAATGTTTCACAAATTAAATGCCGCGTTTCTATGATTTTGTGTGAATTTCTACAATTGCACTTTGCAATAAAAGGGCTGCTGCGCAATACCGTCCCCTGTGGACCATATTTCGCAGCAGCCCTTGGCGGTAAATGATACCGCGTTTACTGCTTCTTACCGTGCCGTGTTACGGTACGCCAAAGGCGTCTTACCTGTGGCGGCCTTGAATACCTTGGCAAAATGCCGTGGGTCGGTGTATCCTACCGCATCGGCAACCTGATAAACCTTGTATTGCACATCCCGCAGCAGCTGGCAGGCTTTCTCAATGCGGAGCTTTTCCAGATAATCCGAAAAGTTCTCCCCCATTTGCCGCTTAAACAGGCTGCTCAAGTAGTTGGGCGTCAAACCCAGCTGATCGGCCACCGTTTGCAGGCTCAGACTGCTGTCCGCATAGCGATGCTGCAAAATATACAGCAATTCGTCGATGATCCGGTTGCTCTGACTCTTTTTCAAAGCCGTCAGATGAGCGCACAAATCTGCCACGCATTGCACAAGCTGATCGGCCACCTCCGAGAAATCTCCGGCGACGGAAAGTATGGCCAGGCGCTCCACATTCTCCAGATAGGATACCTCTGTTCCGGTAAAGTTGCTGACGCCGCGCACCAGATGATAGATGCAGCTGAAGGCATATTTTTTGAACACGTCTAAAGGGTAGTTTTCCTGCTCAAACAGCTTCCGCAGATCGTCACAAAGGCGTTCTGCGCAGCCTTGTTCGCCGGAACAAACTGCCGTGCAGATAGCCTCGGAAATCTCGTCTGCACGGCTCCGGGTTTGCGCCTGGAAACGGGCGGATTGCTCAGGGTCAATGTGAAACACTGTCCTCCCCTTTTGCCTTTCTTCGACTGCGCGCTGCAAGACCTCCTGCAGTTCATCCATATGAACCGGCTTCAGCAGATAGTGCAGCACGCCATACTGAATGGCTTTTTGGGCATACTTGAAATCATTGAACCCACTGAGGATAATTGTGGTGGAGTGAAATCCCCGCTCGGACATATTCCGGAGCAGCTCAAGGCCATCCATCTGGGGCATTTTGATGTCCGTGATGACAATATCCACCCGATGCTCATCCAGCCATTGCAATGCCTGCCTGCCGTTCGATGCGCAGAAGCTGACCTGAAGGCCGAGGGCGGACCAGTCAACCAGATCCCGGAGACCTTCTCTGGCGATACGCTCGTCGTCTACGATCATTACTGTCATCATTCGTCCGTTCCTCCTTTGTTGGGAATCAGAAAACTCGCCACAGTATACTGCCCCTGGATAGAATACTGGATCCCGTAGTTCGCTCCGTAGAAAGCCTTGATTCGCTCATTTACGTTGCGAATGCCGTAGCCGCGGCGTGTATTTTCCTCTTCGTCTTCGCCGTCCAGACGGCGGCGCATTTTATCCAGGTCGATCAGTGTGCCATTGTTGCGGACGGAGAAAAGAATTCCCTCCGGAACCACCCGACCCTCAATGAAAATCATTCCGCCGGATTCCATTCCGTCGAATCCGTGGATGATGGCGTTTTCCACAATGGGCTGGAGAAGCATTTTCAGAATCCGGCATTTTTCAATCTCCGGGTCAATGTTATATTCCACGGAAAAGCTGTCGGAGAAGCGAACCTTTTGCAGGGTAATGTAGCTATCCACCTGACGCAGTTCTTCCTGCACCGTCAGTGTGTTTAACCCCTTGTTCAGGCTCAGGCGCAGCATGTCCGACAGTGCCAGCACCATTTTGCTGATATCATAGGCCTTGTAGCGCAGAGCCAGCCAGTTGATGGAGTCCAGGGTATTGTATAGAAAATGAGGATTGATTTGCGCCTGCAGCGCCCGCAGTTCTGCGTCTTTGGCATGAATCTGCGCCACATAGGTTTGCTCAATTTGCGTCTCCAGGCGCTGAACCATGTAGTTATAGCTATCGTACAGGTCGGCGATTTCTCCCCGGGTGCGGCCTTTTTCGATTTTATCCAGACTGCCGGCCTGAATTTTTTTCATCCGGGATGCCAGGAACTGAATCGGCCGGGAAATCTGCATGGTGAAGTAAAGCGCCGCTGCCAGAGAGAAAACAGAAAATACTGCGGCCAGGGACAGAATTGTCAGCTTGATTCGGTTGGTTTTTTGCGTGATCTCCGCCATGGAGATCACTTTGATCAGATTCCAGCCGGTAGTGGGGACACAGCGTACCAGCATCAGCGTGTTTTCACCCTCGATTACACCGCTGGTTCGACTGGTGAGAACCTCCTGGGGAATTTTGTCGTAGTTGTAGTATGGATAGGCGATTACGCCGGTTTCGTCTACCAGATACAGTCGGTTACCGGTATTATTTGCCACCAATGCAATGCTCCGCAGGCGCTCCAGGTTGATGTCCACGGTGACGACACCTAAGATGGTTTCCCAATCCTGGGTGCTGTAAATGCACTTGGATTGGCGAAGCATAATGGAATCCGCAGTTGTATACAGACTCCAATGAAAGGTATTGGGCTTTTCCAGAGCCTCTGTGTACCACGATTCCGCAAAGTCCGTGGGTACAAACCGAACCATAGTGCTGCTCATTTCCGAAAGGTCCGGATTTCCGGAGGAAAGGAAAAGACAGATTTTTTCGTTGTTCTTGCTGTAGATGGGGTTGTCCTCTATCCATCCGGCCGCATTTTGCATATGCTCCTGGATATCCTGCCCCGCATGCAGCGCCTGAAGATCCGCCTGCATCGTCTGGCTGTTCGCCACTGCCAAAGCCAGATCTCTGGTATTGTCAATCAGGTTTGTAATGCTGCGGTAGCTCTCATCCATGGAAATCTCTGCCGCGTTCAGAAGCTCCTTCTGAATGGTTTCTTGAGAAATGTTTGCAACCAGCACGCCAAGCAGCAGGAAGGGAATTACGCACAATGCAAAATAAGAACACAGAAAACGCTTTAACATGACGCGCCATCCTTTCCAGCGGCAAAAGTGTGCCTGAATAGGATTATTATAGTCGGTTCTCCCGAGAATCGCAAGAGCTTTTCCACCGCTGAGCATTCCCTTTGCTCCCGAGGGGTGGAAATTCACTACTTTAAGGGCTACACCGTACACCGGGGCAGCTGCCTGGCAGAAAAGAAACCGTGCCGGAGATTTACTCCGGCACGGTTGCGAACCATATGGAATTAACCGAACACGGACAGCAGGAAGCCGGCCGCGATGGCGGAGCCGATGACACCGGCCACGTTGGGACCCATGGCGTGCATCAGCAGGAAGTTGGAGGGATTGTTCTTCTGGCCGACGGTGTTGGACACACGGGCAGCCATGGGAACGGCGGAAACACCGGCGGAGCCGATCAGGGGGTTGACCTTCTTGCCGGTGAGCTTGCACATCACGTTGCCGCCCAGCAGGCCGCCTGCGGTGGAAATGCCGAAGGCCACGACGCCCAGAACCACGATCTTCAGGGTGCTGGCAGTCAGGAAGGTGGAGCCGACCATGGTGGCGCCCACGGCGGT
>CAKTKX010000001.1 GCA_934572365.1 uncultured Oscillospiraceae bacterium | reverse complement strand
TAGCCGATGGCCACGCCGGGGGACGTCATCTCCGGGGAGAGGTAGGCGTCCAGCCCCCGCAGCTTGGAAAAGGAGAAGGCCGGGGCTTTGGCATAGTACCGCTTCTGCTCGTCGGGGTACAGCATGTCGATGCCCTGCTCCTTCAGGCTCTGTCCCAGCGCCACCAACGTGGCAATGTCCGCCAGAGGGTAGCCCGTGGCCTTGCTCAGGAACGGCACGGTGCGGGAGGAACGGGGATTGACCTCAATGATATACACATGATCCTCCGGATCGACGATGAACTGGATGTTGTACAGGCCCTTAATGCCGATGGCAGGCCCAAGCTTCTTCGCGTACTGCAAAATGATGCCCTTGACCTTGTTGGAAATGGAGAAGGACGGGTACACGGAGATGGAGTCGCCGGAGTGAACGCCGGTGCGCTCCACCAGCTCCATGATGCCCGGAACGAACACGTCCGTTCCGTCGCAGATGGCGTCGATCTCCACCTCTTTGCCCCGGATATACTTATCCACCAGCACCGGCTTGTCCGCGTCGATCTCCACGGCGGTGTGGAGGTAATGCCGCAGCTGCTCCTCGTTGGCGACGATCTGCATCGCCCGGCCGCCCAGCACGAAGCTGGGGCGCACCAGAACGGGATAGCCGATCTCCCGGGCGGCGGCGACGCCGTCCTCAATGCGGGTGACGGCCTTTCCCTTGGGCTGGGGGATGTTCAGGGAAATGAGAAGCTTTTCAAAGGCGTCCCGGTTTTCCGCCTTTTCGATGGCGGCGCAGTCGGTGCCGATGATGTTCACGCCCAAGTCCGTCAGGGGCTGCGCCAGATTGATGGCGGTCTGGCCGCCCAGAGAGGCAATGACGCCTTCCGGCTTCTCCTGCTCCACCACGTTCATCACGTCCTCCACCGTCAGCGGCTCAAAGTACAGCTTGTCGGAGGTGGTGTAATCCGTGGAAACCGTTTCCGGGTTATTGTTGATGATGATGGCCTCGTAGCCCGCGTTTTTAATGGTCTGAATGGCGTGGACGGTGGAGTAGTCGAATTCCACGCCCTGGCCGATGCGGATGGGGCCGGAGCCGAGGACGATGACTTTCTTCTTGTCGGAGACGACGGACTCGTTTTCCGTCTCGTAGGTGGAGTAAAAATACGGGATATAGCTGTCGAATTCCCCTGCGCAGGAGTCGATCATCTTGTATACCGGGCGGATGTTGGTTTCCTTACGCAGGGCAAACACCTTCCGTTCCGGGACGTTCCAGATCTGCGCCACCGCCCGGTCGGAGAAGCCCATCTTCTTCGCCTGATAATACACGCTGCTGTCCATGACCGCGTCGGAAAGCTCCCGCTCCATGGAGATGATGTTTTTCAGCTTGCGGATGAAGAATGCGTCGATGGTGCTTTTCTCCACGATTTCCTCCACGCTTGCGCCCATGCGAAGCAACTGGGCGATGGCGTAGATGCGGTCGTCGGTGCCGATTCTGATATAGTTTAGCAGCGCTTCCCTGCCCCAGCTGTCGAATTTCGCCATGTGCAGGTGGTACACGCCGATTTCCAGGGAGCGGATGCCCTTGAGCAGGCTCTCTTCAAAGGTGCGGCCGACGCTCATGGTTTCGCCCGTGGCCTTCATCTGGGTGCCGAGACGGTTGTTGGCGTCGGAGAATTTGTCGAAGGGGAACCGTGGCATTTTCGTGACCACATAGTCCAGCGCCGGCTCGAAGGCCGCGCAGGTGTTGGCAAGACGGATTTCGTCCAGCGTCATGCCAACGCAGATCTTCGCGGAGACCCGGGCAATCGGGTAGCCGGAAGCCTTGGAGGCAAGGGCGGAGGAACGGGACACTCTGGGGTTGACCTCGATGAGGTAATACTGGAAGGACTTGGGATCCAGCGCAAACTGAACGTTGCAGCCGCCCTGGATTTTCAGCGCCCGGATCAGGCGAAGAGCAGAATCCCGGAGCATGTGATACTCCTTGTTGGTCAGCGTCTGGGACGGACAGACCACGATGGAGTCGCCGGTGTGGATGCCCACGGGGTCGAGGTTTTCCATATTGCAGATGGCAATGGCGGTGTCGTTGGCGTCCCGCATGACCTCGTATTCGATTTCCTTGAAGCCCTTGATGCTTTTTTCCACCAGAACCTGATGGACGGGAGACAGCACCAGAGCGTTTTTCATGATCTCCCGGAATTCTTCCTCGTTATCGGCAAATCCGCCGCCGGTGCCGCCCAGAGTAAAGGCGGGGCGAAGCACTACGGGATAGCCGATGGTCTCCGCAGCGGCGATCCCCTCCTCCATGGAATTGGCGATCTGAGACGGAAGCACCGGCTCACAAAGGCGCTGGCAAAGCTCCTTGAACAGCTCCCGGTCTTCCGCCTGCTCGATGGATTCGCTGGGGGTTCCCAGCAGCTGCACGTGGCATTCCTTCAGAATGCCCTTCTTTTCCAGCTGCATGGCAAGATTCAGCCCCGTCTGGCCGCCGATGCCGGGAACGATGGCGTCCGGCCGCTCAAAGCGGACGATACGGGCGATATATTCCAGTGTCAGCGGCTCCATGTAAACCTTGTCCGCGATGGCGGGGTCGGTCATGATGGTCGCGGGGTTGCTGTTGCACAGAATGACCTCGTAGCCCTCCTCTTTCAGGGCAAGACAGGCCTGGGTACCGGCATAGTCGAATTCCGCCGCCTGACCGATGACGATGGGGCCGGAGCCAATGACCAGAATTTTCTTCAAATCGGTGCGTTTCGGCATGTTACTTTTCCTCCATCATGGCGATGAATTCATCAAACAGGTAGGCGCTGTCCTGGGGGCCGGGGGCGCTTTCCGGGTGGTACTGGACGCTGAATATCCGGTCAGCGGCGCATTTCTGCCCCTCCACCGTGCCGTCCAGCAGGTTGACGTGAGTCACGGTCAGGCCGGTTCCCGCCAGAGAATCCGCATTTACCGCGTAGGAATGGTTCTGGGAGGTGATCTCCACCTTCCCCGTCTGGAGGTTTTTCACCGGGTGGTTTCCGCCCCGGTGGCCGAATTTCAGCTTATAAGTGGACGCGCCGTAGGCAAGGGCAATGATCTGATGCCCTAGGCAGATGCCGAAGATCGGCAGCTTGCCCCGAAGGGTGCGAACGAGGGCAATCACCGGCTTTGCGTCCTCCGGGTTGCCGGGGCCGTTGGAGATGAACAGACCGTCCGGGTGCATGGCCATAACCTGCTCGGCGGTGACCGTCCAGGGAACGATAGTCACTTCGCACCCCCGGGCGTTCAGGCTGCGGATAATATTGTGCTTGATGCCGCAGTCCACGGCCACCACGCGGTGCCTTGGATGCTCGCAGTCGGAAACCCACGGCGATTTCGTACTCACCACGGAAACCTGATCGGTGGGCAGGCTGGTAGAGCGCATTTCCGCAAGACATGCGATGCTGGGGGTCTGAGCGTCCACGATCAGCGCCTTGCAGGTACCCTCGTCCCGGATGTGGCGGGCAAGGCGGCGGGTGTCCACCCCTGCGACGCCTACGATGTGATACTGAATCATCACATCCTCCAGTGTCCGCGCGGCGCGGAAATTGGAAGGTTCGCTGTTGAATTCCCGGACGACCAGACCGCTGATGGTGGGTTTGTCCGTCTCGTAGTCGTCGTCGCACATGCCGTAATTGCCGATCAAGGGGTAGGTCATGACCACGGCCTGGGCGGTGTAGGAGGGGTCGGAGAGGATTTCCTGGTAGCCCACCATGGAGGTGTTGAACACCAGCTCCACCAGCGCGTCACCCTTGGTGCCGAAGCCGTAACCGTAAAATTCGGTGCCGTCCTCCAAAATGATTTTTCTGTCAAAGTTCCGATTCATGGCTTTTCACCGGCCTTTCTCTGGGAAAGCTTCTGCTCAAACTGGTCTTTTCGGGTGTCCTCGGGAATCGACGTGGGATAGTCGCCGTTAAAGCAGGCGCTGCAATATTCTTTGCTTCCGCACAGGTCACGAAGATTTTCCAGGGGCAGGTAGCCCAGGCTGTCCACGCCGATGATCTCCCCGATTTCGGCCACGGTATGGTGGCAGGCAATCAGATGCTCCCGGGAATCAATATCCGTGCCGTAGTAGCAGGGGTGCAGGAAGGGCGGCGCGGAGATGCGCATGTGAATCTCCTTCGCGCCCGCCTCCCGCAGAAGCTGCACAATTCGCCCGGAGGTCGTGCCGCGGACGATGGAATCGTCCACCATCACCACCCGCTTGCCGCGAACCTCGCTTTCCACGGGGCTGAGCTTAATTTTAACCTGATCCACCCGATGATCCTGACCGGGGGCGATGAAGGTTCTGCCGATATATTTGTTCTTGATCAGGCCGATGCCGTAGGGAATCCCCGATTCCCGGGCGTAGCCCATGGCGGCGTCCAGCCCGGAATCCGGCACGCCGATGACAATATCCGCGTCCACCGGGTGGGTTTTTGCCAGGATCTCCCCTGCCCTCACCCGGGCGTCGTGAACGCTGACGCCGTCAATGACGGAATCCGGCCGGGCAAAGTAGATGTATTCAAAAATGCACATCTTCTTGGGCGCGGTGCCGCAGTGGCTGGTGTCGGAGTGGATGCCGTCCTGATCAAAGGTCAGAATTTCCCCGGGCAGAATGTTCCGCTGGAATTCCGCGCCGACAGCGTGGAGGGCGCAGCTCTCCGAAGCGACGATATACGTCCCGTCCTTCATTTTTCCGTAGCACAGCGGGCGGAAACCGTGGGGGTCGCGCACCGCAATGAGCTTGGTGGAGGACATCATGACCAGAGAAAAAGCGCCCTCCAGCCTGTCCACCGCACGGCTGACCGCCGCCTGAATGGAGGGAGCGGTGATCCGCTCCCGGGTGATCACATAGGCGATGGTCTCCGTATCGGAGGTAGTATGGAAAATGGCGCCGGAAAGCTCCAACTCCCGGCGGAGCTGAAGCGCGTTGCTCAAATTGCCGTTATGGGCAAGCGCCAGCTTGCCTTTTAAGTGGTTGACCTGAATGGGCTGGCAGTTTGCCAGATTGGAGCCGCCGGTGGTGCCGTAGCGGGCGTGGGCAACCGCCATTTTCCCCGTGGGGAACTGCTTCATGACGCTGCTTGTGAATACCTCACTGATCAGCCCCAGTCCCTTATGGCCGTCAAAAACGCCGTCGTCATTGACGACAATGCCGCAGCCCTCCTGCCCACGGTGCTGTAAGGAATACAGCCCGTAGTAGGCAAGGCTCGCTACATCCTCCTGACGCTGGCTGTAAACGCCGAACACGCCGCATTCTTCGTGGATACTCATGGTTATTCCCCCAGGCTGGCCTTGACAAAGCCCAGAAACAGTGGATGGGGCTTGTTGGGACGGCTCTTGAATTCCGGATGGTACTGAACGCCCACATGGAAGGGGCGGTCGGTCAGCTCCACGGTCTCCACCAGCCGCCCGTCCGGGGAGGTGCCGCTTAAGGTAAGTCCGGCCTTTTGCAGGACATCCCGATAGTCATTGTTGAATTCGTAGCGGTGGCGGTGGCGCTCGTGGATAAGACCCGCGCCGTAGCACCGCGCCATGGTGGTACCCGGGGTGATGACGCAGGGGTAAGCGCCAAGGCGCAGCGTGCCGCCCTTGTCCACCTCGTCGCTCTGTCCGGGCATGAAGTCGATGACCTTATGCTCGCTCACCGGGTCAAATTCGCCGGAATTGGCATCCGCCAGACCGGCGACGCTCCTCGCGTACTCAATGACGGCAATCTGCATACCAAGGCAGATGCCAAAATACGGCACCTTCTTCTCCCGGGCGTACTTCGCCGCGAGAATCATGCCCTCGATACCCCGGCCGCCAAAGCCGCCGGGTACGAGGATACCGTCCAGATGGGACAGCTTTCCACCAACGGTGTCCTCCGTCAGCGTTTCCGAATCGATCCACTGGATGTCCACCACGGCGTCCAGCGCGTAGCCCGCATGGCGCAGAGCCTCCGCTACGGAGAGATAGGCGTCGTGGAGCTGAACGTACTTGCCAACAAGGCCGATGGTGACGTGCTTGCTGCTGTTTCTGATTTTCTCCACCATCCGAATCCATTCCGTCAGCTCAGGCTTGGGGGTCTCCAGACCCAGCTCCCGGCAGACAATGCCGGACAGATTGGACTTTTCCAGCATCAGCGGAGCTTCATACAGCACGGGCAGGGTGATATTCTCAATGACGCAGTCCGGTTTGACGTTGCAGAACATGCTGATCTTCTGGAAAATGGAGGGCTCCAGAGGCTCGTCGCAGCGCAGGACGATGATATCCGGCTTGACGCCCATGCCCTGCAGCTCCTTGACGGAGTGCTGGGTGGGCTTGGACTTATGCTCGTCGGAGCCACGGAGGAACGGCACCAGCGTCACGTGGATGAACAGGCTGTTCTCCTTCCCTACTTCCAGCGCGATCTGACGCACTGCCTCCAGGAAGGGCTGGGACTCGATGTCGCCGATGGTGCCGCCAATCTCGGTGATGACCACATCCGCGTCAGTCTTCCGACCGACGCTGTAGACGAACTCTTTGATCTCGTTGGTCACGTGGGGAATGACCTGAACCGTGGAACCCAGATACTCGCCCCGACGCTCCTTGTTCAGCACGTTCCAGTACACCTTGCCGGTGGTCAGGTTGGAGAACTTGTTCAGGTCTTCGTCGATGAAGCGCTCATAGTGACCCAAATCCAGGTCGGTTTCCGCGCCGTCCTCGGTGACGTAGACCTCGCCGTGCTGGTAGGGGCTCATGGTGCCGGGGTCAACGTTGATGTAGGGATCCAGCTTCTGGGCGGCGACTTTCAGTCCCCGTGCCTTGAGAAGACGGCCGAGGGACGCCGCGGTGATGCCCTTGCCCAGACCGGAAACCACGCCGCCGGTCACAAAGATGTATTTCGTCATTGGTGATCTCTCCTTTACTCTACTGTAACGGATTTTGCCAGATTCTTCGGTTTATCGATATCACAGCCGTTTTCCTTGGCCACATAGTAGGCCAGCAGCTGCAACGGGACGATTTCTGCCACTGCGCACAGCAGCGGGTCGATTTTCGGCACAAAGATCATGTCATCGGCCAGAGAAACGATCTTCCCGTTTCCCTTGAAGGCCACCGCAAGCACCTCCGCGCCCCGGGCCTTGACCTCTACGATGTTGCTCATGGTCTTCTCCATGACCGCGTCGTTGCAGCACAGGGCGATCACCGGCTGCCCCTCGTAAATCAGGGCGATGGTGCCGTGCTTCAGCTCGCCCGCCGCGTAGGATTCCGCGTGGATGTAGGAGATCTCCTTCATCTTCAGCGCCCCTTCCAGGGCGACGGCGTAGTCGGTGTTTCTTCCGATGAAGAACATGGAGGGGCTTCCGTGGTATTTCTTTGCCAGAGCAGGAATGGCGGGATTCATGTCCAGCGCCGCCTGCATCTGCTTGGGCAGGCAGCGCAGCGCCGTGAGCAGGCGCTTGTATTCCTTCCCGTTGACAGTCCCCAAAGACTTGGCCGCATATAGGGCAAACAGGTACAGCACCGTCAGCTGGGTGGTGTATCCCTTTGTGGTGGCCACGGCGATTTCCGGGCCTGCCCAGGTGTACAGGGTGTAATCGGCGATTTTCGCAATGGTGCTGCCCACCACGTTCACGATGGCAAGCGCCTTCGCGCCCCGGCGCTGGCATTCCTTCATGGCGGCGATGGTGTCCGCCGTCTCGCCGGACTGGGACAGGACGATGAGCAGCGTATGCTCATCGATCAAGGGGTCTGCATAGCGAAGCTCGCTTGCCAGCTCCGTGGTCACGGGGATCCGGCACAGCTTCTCAATGGTATATTTTCCCGCGCAACCGGCATAATAGGCCGAGCCGCAGGCCGTAATGACGATTTTATGGATTTGGGAAAGATCGATGTTCAGGTCGTCCAGAACGATCTCCCCATTCCGGATTCTGGGGGTGATGGTCGCTTCCACCGCCCGGGGCTGCTCCATGATCTCCTTGAGCATGAAGTGGTCATAGCCGCCCTTTTCCGCCGCCTGGATGTCCCAGGTGATGCGGCTGGCCTTCTTGGTGATGGCATGGCCGGAGCAGTCGTAGACCTGAATGGAATCCGGCGTCAGCTCCGCAAGCTCACCGTCCTCCAGATAAATGACGTTCCGGGTGTGCGCCACCAGCGCGGTGACGTCGGAAGCGAAGAAATTCTCTCCGATGCCCACGCCGAGAATCAGAGGGCTTGCCTCCCGGACGGCCAGAACGGTGTCCGGCGCGTCCGTGCAGACGATTCCCAGGGCGTAGGAGCCAACCAACCGGGAGGAAGCCTTCATGACGGCTTTCCGGAAATCTCCGGCATAGTACATTTCAATCAGATGGACGATGACCTCGGTGTCCGTCTCGCTCTCGAAATGGTAGCCCTTTCGGACGAGTTCCTCCCGAAGCTCCATGTAGTTTTCAATAATGCCGTTGTGAACGACGGCGAATTTTCCGTCGTTGCTGGCATGGGGATGGGCGTTTATGTCGTTGGGCGCGCCGTGCGTCGCCCAGCGGGTGTGGCCGATTCCGGTGGTACCGGGAACCAGCCGCCCGTCTTCCGTCTTTTCCCGGAGGTTCTGAATGCGTCCCGTAACCTTGCTGATGGCGATTCGGTTCCCCTGCACCACCGCAATTCCGGCGGAATCATAGCCCCGGTATTCCAGCTTTGAAAGTCCGTCCAGCAATACCGGCGCGGCGCTCTGCGTGCCTGTAAATCCTACGATCCCACACATAAGAAACCTCCTTTGTCTGTGCCGTTACAGCTTAGCCCAATACGTACTCAGAAATCATGCGGCCGATTTTTCCGATATCCACGCCGCCCTTGAACTCAAACTTTGCGGTAAAGGTATTGGAGAACATGATAAACAGCTCGGAATCCGGGATCAGCTCCGCAAAGCCGGGGGTCTGGATGGAAAAATACTGAATCTTGGAATAGGGCATGGTGCTGAAAGACTTCCGCTTGCCGGTAATTCCCTGCACGTCCACCGCGATGATCCGCTTGTTTGTGAAGATCAGTTGGTCGCGGACGGTCTGAAATGCCATGACCACTTCCTCGCCGCCGATGAGAAGGCCGGTCACCTCGGATTTCACCGAGTCAACACTGATGGGTTTCAGATTCCATACGGAATCCTGATTGAAATTAACTGCCATAGTCGTTTTCTCCTTCCTTGATTTGGGGAGGGGTTACTCCCATTCTACCGTCGCCGGGGGTTTACTGGTGATGTCGTAGACAATGCGGTTGATATGGGGCACCTCGTTAACAATTCGCACCGAGGCGCGATCCAGAACCTCGTAGGGAATCCGCGTCCACTCTGCCGTCATGAAGTCGTTGGTCGTGACACTGCGAAGGGCAAGAACATTTTCGTAGGTGCGGCCGTCGCCCATGACGCCGACGCTTCTGGCATTGGTGAGAACCGCAAAATACTGGCTGCAAATGTCCCCAAGGTCGGCCTTGGCAATTTCCTCCCGGAAGATGAAGTCCGCCTCCCGGAGAATGTCCAGCTTTTCCTTCGTCACGTCGCCCAAAATCCGAATGGCAAGGCCGGGACCCGGGAAGGGCTGGCGGTGGACAAGGTAATCAGGAAGTCCCAATTCTTTGCCCAGCAGCCGGATCTCGTCCTTAAACAGGTGATCCAGCGGCTCCAGAACGGCCTTGAACTGTTCAATGACCTCTCTGGGCAGGAGCTTATTGTGGTGGCTCTTGATCACGTCGGCATCTCCCGCCCCGGATTCGATGACATCGGGATAGATGGTACCCTGGGCGAAAAAGTCCTCATTGGTGATGCCGAATTTCACGGCTTCATCCAGGAATACATACCCAAACTCCGCGCCGATGATCTGACGCTTGCGCTGGGGGTCTTCCACACCCTTGAGCTTGTCCAGGAAGCGCTTCTCAGCGTCTACCCGGACAAAGTGGATGTTCCACTTGGCGAAGGCGGCTTCTACCTCGTCGCCCTCATTTTTGCGCATACAGCCGTGATCCACAAAGACGGCGGTCAGCCGATCCCCTACCGCCTCGGCCAGCAGTGCCGCCAGGACGGAGGAATCCACGCCGCCGGACAGCGCCAGCAGCACACGCCCCTTGGGGCCAATGTTGTCCCGAAGCTGTGCCACGGTATTTTTGCAGAAATCCCCCATCGTCCAGGTACCCTTGGCGCCGCAGACCTCATAGAGGAAGTTGCGCAGCATTTGGCTGCCGAACTGGGTGTGGTTCACCTCCGGGTGGAACTGAACGCCGTAGAAGCCCCGGCTCTCGTCGGCAATGGCGGCGTTGGGGCAGGCATCGGTATGGGCAACTAGCGCAAAGCCTTCCGGCACCTTCGCCATGTAATCGCCATGGCTCATCCAGGAAATGGCCTGCTCTGGGATGCCCTTGAACAGCTTGCAACCGGTATCGTAATAGGTGACGGTCTTGCCGTACTCCCGGGCGGTATCCTCCTGAGCCGCCGTAACCTGGCCGCCCAGGGTGTGTGCCATCAGCTGACAGCCGTAGCAAATACCCAGAATGGGAACGCCCAGCCGGAACACCGCCGGGTCAACGTGGGGAGATTCCTCCAGATACACGCTGTTGGGGCCGCCGGTGAAAATGATGCCCATAGGCGCAAATGCGCGAATCTCGTCCAGGGTCGTGGTATAGGGTTTGATCTCGCAGTAGACGTTCTGCTCCCGCACCCGCCGGGCGATCAGCTGATTGTACTGTCCGCCAAAGTCCAGAATCAGGATTTTTTCTTGCATACAGTGGCTCTCCTTCCCTGCCGCGACGCCGGTTAAATGTTGATCTCCGCCTGTTCGCGGTCGATACCGGCAATCAGGGGGGCTACTTTTTTTACATAGCTTTCCACTTGCTCTGCGCACCGGCCGGTGTACAGCATGGGGTCAAGGACAGCCTCCATCTCCTGCTTCGTCATACCGAATTCCGGATGGGTGGCCAGATCGGCCAGAAGATCCCAGCTTTCGCCGTTTTTCATCTTGGCCGTGGCGTCCATGGAGCAGGTGCGGATGATCTCATGGAGCTGCTGGCGGTCGCCGCCGTTCTTGACGCCCTCCATCATCAGATTTTCCGTGGCAATGAAGGGCAGATACTCCCGCACGGTCTTCTCCACGATCTTTTCGTTCACGTGCAGACCGTCGGTGACGTTCTGTGCCAGCCGGAGAACGGCGTCGGCGCAGAGGAAGCCCTCGGGCATGGAGATACGCCGGTTAGCAGAATCGTCCAACGTGCGCTCCAGCCACTGGGTGGAGGCGGTCATGGGGGCGTTCAGCGCGTCCGCCATCAGGTAGCGGGACAGGGAGCAGATACGCTCGGAGCGCATGGGGTTGCGCTTGTAGGGCATAGCGGAGGAACCGATCTGGTTCTTTTCAAAGGGTTCTTCCACCTGACGGTCGTGCTGCAAAAGCCGAATGTCGTTTGCCATGCGGTAGCAGCTCTGGGCGATGGAAGAAAGGCAGTTTAAGATGCGGCTGTCAAGCTTTCTGGGATAGGTTTGACCGCAGACGTCGAAGCACTTATTAAAGCCAAAGTCCGCGCTGATACGGCGGTTCATTTCGTCAATTTTCGCCGTATCCCCGTCAAACAGCTCTAAGAAGCTGGCCTCCGTGCCGGTGGTTCCCCGGCAGCCCAGGAATTTCATGGTATCAATGACAAAGTCCAGCTCCTCCAGGTCGCTGACAAGATCCTGCATCCACAGTGTCGCCCGCTTGCCCACTGTGACCAGCTGAGCGGGCTGATAATGGGTGTAGCCCAGAGTGGGGGTCGCCTTGTACGTTTCTGCGAAACGGGAAAGGTTGGCAATCACCTTCAGAAGCTCTCCCCGGAGGTGTTTCAGGCCGTCCCGGTAGAGAACGATGTCGGCGTTATCGGTGACATAGCAGCTGGTGGCGCCCAGGTGGATGATACCGGCGGCGGCGGGCGCAGCCTTGCCGTAGGTATACACATGAGCCATTACGTCGTGGCGAACTTCCTTTTCCCGGGCAGCGGCACAGGCAAAGTCAATGTCCGTGATGTGGGCTTCCAGCTCCTCGATCTGCTTTTCGGTTATGGGAAGCCCTAGAGAATGCTCAGCCTTGGCAAGAGAGATCCAGAGCTTCCGCCAGACTTCAATCCGCTTCTGCTGAGAAAACAGGTTCAGCATGTAGTCGGAGGCATACCGGGAGCTTAAGGGGGATTCGTACTTATCTGTCATAGTCTGCCCCCCTGCTCAGCGAATGATAATGCTGTCCCGCTCCGGGCCTACGGAAACGTAGCTGATGCGGCAGCCGATCTTTTCTTCCACGTACTTTACGTACTTCCGCGCCGCCTCGGGAAGGTCTTCCCACTTGCGCACGCCGGAAATGTCGCACTTCCAGCCCTCCATGTATTCCATCACGGGCTTGGCGCTGCTTTGCAGCGTGGGGAACGGGAATTCGTCGATCACTTCCCCGTTCAGCTCGTAGTGGGCGCAGACGGGGATTTTGTCCAGATAGCTCAGCACGTCCAGCTTGGTCAGGGCGATGTTGGTCGCGGCCTGCACCTGAACGCCGTAGCGGGTGGCAACCAGGTCGATGGGGCCGACCCGGCGGGGACGGCCGGTCTTCGCGCCGTACTCGAAGCCCGCCTCCCGAAGGGCGTCCGCCTCAGCGCCGAACATCTCGCAGACGAAGGGGCCTTCGCCCACGCAGGTGGAGTAGGCCTTCACGACGCCGATGACCTCGTCGATCTTGGCGGTGGGCAGACCGGAACCAACGGGAGCGTAAGCGGCGATGGCATTGGATGAGGTGGTGTAGGGGTAGATACCGTAGTCCAGATCCCGCAGCGCGCCCAGCTGGGCTTCAAACAGGATCTTCTTCCCTTCCGCCTGTGCCTTGCGCAGATATACGCCGGTGTCGCAGATGAAGGGCTTGATTTTCTCGCAGTAATTGTCCATCCACGCTTTCAGCTCGTCCATGGTGACAGGCTCGGCGCCGTAAACGCCGGTAAGCGTCAGATTCTTCCACTCCATCAAATCCTGCAAATGCTCATAAAGATGCTCGGAATGCAGGAGTTCACCCGCCATAATGGTCTTCTTCTGGTACTTATCGGAGTAGAAAGGCGCAATGCCCTGCTTGGTGGAGCCGTACTTTTTATCCTTCAGACGGGCTTCCTCCAGACCGTCCTGGAGACGGTGCCAGGGCAGCAGCAGAGATGCCCGGTCGCTGATTTTCAGGTTATCCGGGGTGATGGGGACGCCCTTGCCGGTGACATCCTGCATTTCCTGCCACAGGTTTTCCGGGTCAACGGCGACGCCGTTTCCCAGAATGTTCACAACACCCTTCCGGAAAATGCCGGAGGGCAGCAGATGCAGGGCAAATTTGCCATGCTCATTGATCACGGTGTGGCCGGCGTTGCCGCCGCCCTGGTAACGGATGACGATGTCATAATTCTCGGTGAGCAGATCGACCATGCGTCCCTTGCCCTCGTCACCCCAGTTGATGCCGACGATTACGGTATTAGCCATTTTGGTTTCCTCCGTTTTGTTATTGTAAGGGTCGTTGACAGCACGTTTACAGGGCGGAGGGATTCCTCCGTCCTGTAAACTGTGCTTATTTCAGATGCTCTTCCAGACGTTTCATGATCTCGGCGTAGGCTTCCTCCACGCCGCCCATGTCCCGGCGAAAACGATCCTTGTCCAGCTTCTCGTGGGTCTTGCTGTCCCACAGGCGGCTGGTGTCGGGGCTGATTTCGTCAGCCAGAACGATGGTGCCGTCGGACAGGCGGCCGAATTCCAGCTTGAAATCCACCAGAGTCACCCCGCAGGTCAGCCAGAAGGCCTTCAGTGCGTCGTTAATCCGGAAGGAATAATCTTCAATGGTCTTGATCTCTTCGGGAGTCGCCAGCTTCAGAGCGAGGGCGTGATAGGTATTGAGCAGCGGATCGCCCAGCTCGTCATTTTTATAGGAGAACTCAATGGTGGGCTGCTCGAACACAACGCCTTCCTCCACGCCGTAGTGCTTGGAGAAGGAGCCGGCAGCGATGTTGCGGACGATAACTTCCAGGGGAACGATGGAGACCTTCTTCACCAGGGTCTCCCGCTCGGACAGCTCCTTGACGAAGTGGGTGGGAATGCCCTGCTTTTCCAGATAGGCCATCAGGCGGTTGCTCATCTGGTTGTTGATGACGCCCTTACCTGCAATGGTGCCTTTTTTCAGCCCGTTGAAAGCGGTGGCGTCGTCCTTGTAATCCACGATCAGAAGCTCGGGATCGTCGGTGGCGAAAACCTTTTTGGCCTTGCCCTCATACAGCTGCTGCAATTTTTCCATTTGTGTTTACCTCCATATGTGTATTCATTGTCGGTTTCAGGAAACGGCGGCAGCCATCTGCGGCCCCCATCTCACACCCTTTAGAATAACACAATATGTGGCGGAACGCAATCATCATTTCCACGATATGTGCCGTCTTTGCGGGGCAAAAATTGGAACTTTTGTCTTTCCGTACCGGTGCAGAAACCTGATTATTTCCCGCTGTCGCCGTAGTTGGCCAGGACGCGGGCGGAGGGGTCGTTCACATTGCAGCCCTCCCAGGATTTGTTGGGCATCCAGAAATCCACGATCATCTGACTCTGACCCGGATAGTATTTCTCAAAAATCTCCCGGTAAAGCAGGGACTCTTTGGTAAACGGCTGGGCATGGGTATACTTTGCCCGTTTCTCTTCAAATTCCGCCTGGGTATACACGGTTTCGGCATATTCCTTGAGATAGTCCACCATGGAGTGACCCACGGCGTCGGAAAACGCCGCCTTTTCCCGCCAGAGAATGTCGTGGGGCAGATAATCCCCCTTTTCAAAGGCGTGACGCAGCAGATACTTGCCCTTTCCGTACTTGTTCAGCTTCATCTCCGGATCGATTGCCATGACGTACTTGACAAAGTCCAGATCACCGAAGGGCACCCGCGCTTCCAGAGAGTTGACGCTGATGCACCGGTCTGCCCGAAGCACATCGTACATGTGCAGCTCCCGGATACGCTTCTGGGCTTCCTCCTGGAACGCCTTGGCAGAGGGAGCAAAGTCGGTATACTTGTAGCCGAACAGCTCGTCGGAGATCTCGCCGGTGAGAAGCACCCGGATATCGGTGGTCTCGTGGATGGCCTTGCACACCAGATACATGCCGATGCTGGCGCGGATGGTGGTGATGTCGAAGGTTCCCAGCAGCGCCACCACCGGCTCCAGCGCGGCAAGAACGTCCTCTTTGGAGATGATGACCTCGGTATGGTCGCTGTGGATGTAATCCGCGACCTGCTTCGCGTATTTCAGGTCGATGGCGTCCTCGCTCATGCCGATGGCAAAGGTGCGGATGGGCTTTTCGCTCTCCCGTGCTGCGATAGCGCACACCAGAGAGGAATCCAGTCCGCCGCTGAGCAGGAAGCCGACCTTTGCGTCGGCCACCAGACGCTTCTTCACACCGGCTACCAGCTTGTCGTGGATGTTGGCGCAGACCGTTTCTAAGTCATCGGGAAGCACATGGTCTACCGCCGCGATGTCGCAGTAGCAGACGAATTTCCCGTCGCAGTAATAATGTCCCGGAGGGAACGGCAGGATTTTGTCGGTCAGCCCCACCAGATTTTTCGGTTCGCTGGCAAACAGGATCGTGCCGTTTCCGTCAAAGCCGTAATACAGCGGGCGAATGCCGATGGGGTCACGGGCGGCGATAAATTTCTTCTGCTTTCCGTCGTAAATTATGCAGGCGAACTCCGCGTCCAGCTTGGCAAACATGCCGACGCCGTATTTTTCGTACATAGGCAGCAGCACTTCGCAGTCGGACTCGCTGGTGAAGGTATAGTCCTTGGAAAGCTCCTTTTTAAGCTTCTCAAAGCCGTAGATCTCGCCGTTGCAGACCACCCAGCTTCCGTTCAGGCCGAAGGGCTGCATTCCCTCCGGGTGAAGCCCCATGATGGAGAGTCTGTGAAAGCCGAGTATCCCCTGCCCCACGTCAATGACGCGGGAGTCGTCCGGGCCTCGGGAAATCGTTTTGGCGAAGCCTGCCTGAAAGGCGGTCATATCGGCAGGCTTACCGCAGTACCCAATGATGGAACACATATGGGAATTCCTCCTCAAATAGCCCGCGGGAGAGCCTTACGGCTCTCCCATGGGTTTTCTTTTTATTCAACGTCCTGCAACGCGTCGTAGCCTTCTTCTCCGGTGCGAACCTTGACGACATTTTCAACATCGTAGACGAAGATCTTTCCGTCGCCGATGTGTCCGGTATAAAGCACCTTCTTGGCGGTCTCGATCACGGTGCGGACAGGCACCTTGCTGACAACGATCTCTACCTGTACCTTGGGCAGCAGATTCGTCTCTACCGGCACGCCGCGGTAATACTCAGGCTTTCCCTTCTGGATGCCGCAGCCCAGAACATGGGATACAGTCATGCCGGTGATGCCAATGGAGATCATGGCGTTCTTCAGACTTTCAAGACGGGATTCCTTGCAGACAATCTCCACCTTGGTAAACTTGGGCGCGCCATCGTCCCGGAAGTCGGGAACCTTCTTCACGGGAACCGCCTCGGCAGCGGGGACATCTCCGGAAACGACCACGGGAGCCTCATCCGCCGTAGCGGTATCGGGCAGCATGGCAAAACCGGCGTAAGCGGTGGGAAGGCCATGCTCACAGACATCCAGACCGGCAATCTCCTCGTCGGCGCTGACCCGCAGCCCGATGGTCTTTTTGATGATTGTGAAAACAACGGTAATGATCACTGCCACATAGGCCATTACGGAGACGACACCAAGGCACTGAATCCCCAGGAAATGGAATCCGCCGCCGTAGAAAAGCCCCTTCTCCGTGGAAACACCCGTGGCAAACAGGCCGGTAAGGATGGTGCCCAGCGCACCGCACACACCGTGTACGGAGACGGCGCCAACCGGATCGTCGATCTTGGCAACCTTGTCAAAGAATTCGACGGAAAGGACGATAACGATGCCGAACACCGCACCCATGATGGCAGCGCCAAGGGGAGAAACCGCGTCGCATCCGGCGGTAATGCCCACAAGGCCGGCCAGAGCCGCGTTATAGGTCATGGACACATCGGGTTTCCCGTAGCGAATCCAGGTGAACACAAGGGTCACGCAGCAGGCAACCGCCGCAGCCAGATTGGTATTGAAGAAAATCATACCGGCGCTGATCAGCGCGTCATCGGAATCCATGGCTACCGTGGAGCAGCCGTTGAAGCCGAACCAGCAGAACCAAAGGATGAACACGCCCAGCACAGCTGCCGTAATATTATGTCCCAGAATGGCTTTCGGCTTGCCTTCCTTGTCGTACTTACCGATACGGGGGCCGAGCATGGACGCGCCGATGCAGGCGCAGATGCCGCCGACCATATGTACGGCCGTGGAACCGGCAAAATCATGGAATCCCAGCTGACTCAGCCAGCCGCCGCCCCAGATCCAGTGTCCGGAGATGGGGTAGATAAACAGGGAAATACAGGCAGAGTAAATGCAGTACGCGCTGAATTTGGTGCGCTCTGCCATGGAGCCGGAAACAATGGTAGCAGAGGTCGCGCAGAATACGGTCTGGAAAATGGCAAACGCCCACAGAGGAACGCCGGCCGGGGTAATAAAGCCGTAGTCCTTTGTGATGCCGGGATCCAGCCAGCCCACGATCGAGCTTCCCGCACCGAACATAATGCCGAAGCCGAACAGCCAAAAGCACGGCGTGCCAATACAGAAGTCCATCAGATTCTTCATCAGGATGTTACCGGTGTTCTTCGCCCGCGTGAAGCCGGCCTCGCACAGGGAAAAGCCAGCCTGCATGAAGAAGACCATCGCAGCGCCCAACAGTACCCAAATGGTGTTTACGGAACTCAGTGTCATAGTGGTTACCTCCTCATTCTCTCTATTCGGTTAACGTTTTTTCTCCTGTTCCCCGCCGCCCGGAGGGGGTGGTCAGTCCCCTCCTTTGCCGCCGTGATCGGCATGGGCAGCCGTGAAAGCAAGATTTACTTCACACCAAACAGCAGTTCGCCGTAGGTGGGGAACGGCCAGTAATCGGAAGAGGTCTGGGTCTCCGCCTCGTCCGCGACAGCCCGGAGGGCTGCCATCTTGCCGAGGATGGTGTCCCGGATGGCAAAGGACTCTTCCTTCACATCCTCCGCGTTCTTCAGCTCCAGAACGGCGGATTCCAGCTCGTCGGTCTTTTCGGCGATCTGGTCGGTCAGGCCGGACAGCTTGGTGACAAGGCCGGTCTCATAGGCGCAGGCCAGATTGGGGGCAACGGCCTTCTTTGCGGCCAGGGAAGCGGCCAGCTCGGAGGCGTAGCCCTCCACCGCGGGGAGAATCTGCTTTCTCGCCATGTCCACCATGGTGTTGGCCTCGATGATGACGGCCTTGCAGTAGTTCTCCAGCATAATGTCGCACCGCGCCTGCATCTCGGAGACGGAGTAAATCTTGTGAGCGGTGAGCATATCCACATTCTTCTTATCCAGCAGATGGGGCATGCAGTCGGGAGTCGTGGGATAGTTGCACAGGCCGCGAACCTCGGTGGCTTCCTTGATCCAGGTGGCGTCATAGCCGTTGCCGTTGAAGATGATGCGCTTGTGATCCTTGATGGTCTTCTTGATCATGTCATGCAGGGCGGTCTCGAAGTCCTCCGCGCCTTCCAGACGGTCGGCGTAAATTTTCAGGGACTCGGCCACGGCGGCGTTGAGCATGATGTTGGCGCAGGCAATGGAATTGGAGGAACCCAGCATACGGAACTCAAACTTGTTGCCGGTAAAGGCGAAGGGGGAAGTACGGTTCCGGTCGGTGGTGTCTCTGGGGAAGCGGGGCAGAACGTCCACGCCCAGCTTCATGGTGGTCTTCTTTGTGCCGCAGTAGGGGGTATCATTCTCAATGGCGTCCAGAATGCCCATCAGCTCGTCGCCCAGGAAGATGGAGACCACGGCGGGAGGCGCTTCGTTGGCGCCCAGGCGGTGGTCGTTGCCCGCGGTGGCCACGCTCAGGCGGAGCAGATCCTGATAGTCGTCTACGGCCTTGATGACCGCACACAGGAACAGCAGGAACTGGGCGTTTTCATAGGGGGTCTCGCCGGGGGACAGCAGGTTCACGCCGGTATCGGTGGCCATGGACCAGTTGTTGTGCTTGCCGGAGCCGTTGACACCGGCAAAGGGCTTCTCATGCAGCAGACACACCAGACCATGCTTTGCCGCGACCTTCTGCATGATCTCCATGGTCAGCTGGTTGTGGTCGGTGGCGATGTTGGTGGTGGTGTAAATGGGCGCCAGCTCGTGCTGAGCGGGAGCAACCTCGTTATGCTCGGTCTTGGCAAGGATGCCCAGCTTCCACAGCTCTTCGTTCAGATCTTCCATGTAAGCCGCGACGCGAGGCTTGATGACGCCGAAGTAGTGGTCATCCATCTCCTGCCCCTTGGGGGATTTCGCGCCGAACAGGGTTCTTCCGGTGAAGATCAGATCCTTGCGCTGCTCGTACATTTCCTTATCCACAAGGAAATATTCCTGCTCGGGACCCACATTCGTGCGGACGCACTTGACATCGGTATTGCCGAAGAGCTTCAGAATTCGCAGAGCCTGACGGTTCAGGGCTTCCATGGAGCGCAGCAGCGGGGTCTTCTTATCCAGCGCCTCGCCGCCGTAGGAGCAGAAGGCCGTGGGGATGCACAGGGTCTTGCCCTTGATGAATGCGTAGGAAGTGGGATCCCAGGCGGTGTAGCCACGGGCTTCAAAGGTGGCGCGCAGGCCGCCGGAGGGGAAAGAGCTGGCGTCAGGCTCGCCCTTGATCAGCTCCTTGCCGGAGAAATCCATGATCACGCCGCCGTCGGGAGCGGGAGAAATGAAGCTGTCGTGTTTTTCGGCGGTGATGCCGGTCAGAGGCTGGAACCAGTGGGTATAGTGGGTGGCACCGTGGGCGACAGCCCAGTCCTTCATGGCAGCGGCCACCGCATTGGCAACGGAAGCGTCCAGCTTCGCACCCTCGTCGATGGTTCTGCGCAGCGACGCATACACATCAGCGGAAAGATTGGCCTTCATTACCCGGTCATCAAACACCAGACAGCCGAAATAGTCAGAAACAGTACTCATAACAAACGCTCCTTTTCAATATTTGACGCTCCGGGAATGCCCGCCCGAACCGCCGAAAATAAAAAAAGATGGCAAGGACGTTATGAGCATACACTCGGAGACGTCCTTGCCTTCACAGTGGGCATTCTACACCATCTTTTCCCATTTGTCAACACCCTGCACAAAAAAAGTTTTTTGTCTTTGGACAGATTGACAAGGCTCGATAATTTGAATATAATAATTTCGGGAGCAAGCGCTTTCCGGGATGTTTGCGCATTTTTCGGAAGGATCCTGTTGCTTTCCCACTTAATTTGACTTCATTTGTTTGAATTTTACCGCGTATCGGGCAGGAAGGTTGGTTGCTGTATGAAATATACGCCTCAGGAGGTCATACAATTCATTCAGGAGGAGGACGTGAAGTTCATCCGCCTTGCGTTCTGCGACTGCTTCGGCAGACCCAAGAACATCTCCGTCATGCCCCATGAGCTGGAACGCGCCTTCAAGTACGGCATCGCCATCGACGCTTCCGCCATCGCGGGGTTTGGCGACGAGGTGAATTCCGACCTGTTTCTCCACCCAGACGCTTCCACCATCGCCCTTCTGCCCTGGCGGCCGGAGCATGGTAGCGTGGTGCGGATGTTCTGTTCCATCACCCACCCGGACGGAACGCCCTTTGCCCACGATACCCGGGGCATCCTCAAGCAGGCCGTTGCCGACGCCGCAAAGGCTGGCTACGCCTTCTCCTTCGGCTCCGAGCTGGAATTCTATCTGTTCCGTCTGGACGAAAACGGCGAGGTGACGGACGTTCCCTACGATCAGGCCACCTATATGGATGTCGCGCCGGAGGACAAATGCGAAAATGTCCGCCGGGAGATCTGCCTGACCCTGGAACGGATGGGCATTCAGCCGGAATCCTCCCACCACGAGGAAGGCCCCGGCCAGAACGAGGTGGATTTCCGCTATTCCGATCCCCTGTCCGCCGCAGATAATGCCGTTACCTTCCTTACCGTCGTCAAAACCATTGCTGCCCGGAACGGGCTATACGCGGACTTCTCCCCCAAGCCTTTGGAAGGCCGCCCCGGCAGTGGGTTTCACATCAATATGTCCGTTCAGGGCGGCGCGGATGAACTCATGCATCGGGCGATGGGCGGCATTCTGGACAAGATCACGGACATGACGCTGTTTCTCAACCCCACCGAGCCGTCCTACAGCCGCCTGGGCGCACACAAAGCGCCGAAGTACATTTCCTGGTCGAGCAACAACCGCTCCCAGCTCATTCGCGTCCCCGCCGCCTCCGGCGAGTACCGGCGCTTCGAGCTGCGCAGTCCCGACTGTACCGCCAACCCCTATCTTGCCTTTGCTCTGCTGATCTGGGCGGGACTTTCCGGGATTGAAAACAACATTGCCCTTCCGGAGGCCTGCAACGTCAATCTCCACACGGCGGATTCCAGAAACGTAGCCCTTGCGCCCCTTCCTAAGTCGCTGTCCGACGCGGCAAAGTGCGCCGGAAACAGCAACTTCATTGCTCAGCATCTTCCCCAGTCTCTGATTGACTTCTTTACCAAGCGATAAACTCCGCAAAATTCTGAAGGGAGGGAGCATGATATGGTTTTCAGCGACCGGACGTACAGCGTTCTGGTGGTGTCTGCTGCGCAGAAATTCAATGAAGCCTTTGCCGAGATGCTCCCCGGTTCGGAGTATTACCCGGTTCGTTTCGTGGGCAACATTGCCGCGGCGCGGCGGGAGATGGTGAACAAAACCTACGATCTTGTCATCATCAACGCTCCCCTGCCCGACGATTTCGGCACCCGCTTCGCCATCGACGCCTGCAGCCAATCCGGCACCGTGGCGCTGCTGCTGGCAAAATCGGAGGTTTACGACGAGGTGGAAGCCAAGCTCACCTGTCAGGGCGTGTTCACGCTGGCAAAACCAACGTCCGCTCTGCTGCTGAACCAAAGCCTGAAATGGCTCGTTTCCGCCCGGGAACGCCTGCGGCGCATGGAGGAAAAGGCCACCTCCGTGGAAGAAAAGATGGAGGAAATCCGTCTGGTGAACCGGGCAAAATGGCTGCTCATTGAGCAGCTGAAAATGACCGAGGCCGAAGCCCACCGTCACATCGAAAAACAGGCCATGGATCGCTGTACGACCAGGCGGGAGATTGCCTTGGGAATCATCAAGACCTACGCCTGATTTTCCTGCAATCTACACACAGCAAGGCGGTATCATCGCCACTTCTTACGACGATGGTACCGTTTACAACTATATCCACCCCAATAATCATCGGATGATGGAGGACAATATGATATTGATTGAAACCGCTCGTCTGCTCCTTCGCAATGTTGCGTCAAAGGACGCAGAGATCATGTACGATTACCGCAACAATGAGATCTGCGCTCGGTATCAGCGGGGTCAGGTCAAAGACCTTGATGGCATTGCTGCCCTTGTTGAACGCCGCAAAGATGATGCAGTGTCCGTGGATGCTCCCTTTATGGTGGCGGTTGCTTTGAAAGGCACCGATGAGATGGTGGGCGAAATTGTGGTTATGCCGAATGACGGCACAATTTCCTTAGGCTATACTTTTTCCTATCGGCACCACCATAAGGGTTATGCCTTTGAAGCATTGACGGCGCTGATCGACCTGCTCCATGAGCGTTACCCGCAATGGGATTTTATTAGCTTTACCGAACCGGAGAATACGCCGAGTATGGCTTTATTGAAAAAGTTAGGCTATAAAGATATGGGCTACTTACCTGATATGGAATCTCAAGTGTTTGGCAAATGGACAACTCCTGCTACCGAGCTTGAGATCGCACAAGCAATAAATAATGGAGATAATGCAAATGGATGAAAAGCTGCTTGGCAAATGCGGCTTTTCCTATGGACGCAGAAAACGGTGTGACCCTTGCGGTCACACCGTTTTTCTGCCCCAGTTCAAGACAAAATCGTTGCTTGTCGCTATTAAGCCTTTCCTTTGCCGCGTTTTTTTACTGAATCATTTCCAGGAATTCGTTCTCGGTAAGAATGGGGATTCCCAGTTCCCTTGCCTTGCGCTCCTTGGAACCGGCGTTTTCGCCCACCACCACGAAGCTGGTCTTTTTCGACACGGAGCCGGACGCCTTGCCGCCCAGTAGCTCGATTTTCTCCGTGGCTTCTTCCCGGGTGAATTTGCTCAGCGCACCGGTGAGCACGAAGGTTTTCCCGGCGAAGCGGGCGTCGGTGATGACCCGTTTGCTTTCAAAATTGACCCCTGCCTGCCGCAGACGCTCCACCATGTGCCTGGACTGCTCCTGCCGGAACCACTGGCAGATGTTCTCGGCGGTGACGGCGCCCACGTCGGGAACCTCCGTCAGCTCCTCTACCGACGCAGCCATCAAGCTGTCCAGATTCTGGAAGGCGGAAGCAAGCACCTTGCCGGTTTTCGCCCCCACCTGACGGATGCCCAGAGCGTAGATCAGGCGGCTGACGTCCTGCGCCTTGCTGGCCTCGATGGCGGCAAGAAGCTTTTTCGCCGCCGTAGAACCGGCTTTCCAGAGACTCTTTATGTCGTCCAGGGTCAGATAGTAAATATCCGCCGGGGATTTGATCAGCCCCTTTTCGATCAGCGCGTCCACAATGGCCGCGCCAAGGCCGTCGATATCCATGGCGTCCCGGCTGACGAAATGGGCGATGTTCCGGCTGAGCTGGGCGGGACACTCCGCCCCGGTGCAGCGCAGAAACGCACCGTCCTCGTCCTGCTCCACAGGTGCGCCGCAGACCGGGCAGCGGTCGGGCAGATGGTAGGCCGCCGTCCCCTCCGGGCGCTTGGAAAGATCGACCTCCAGAATTTCCGGGATGATCTCCCCTGCCTTGCGAATGAGGACGGTATCGCCGATGCGGATGTCCCGTTCCCGGATGAAATCCTGATTGTGCAGCGTGGCGTTCGTCACCGTCGTTCCCGCCAGACGGACAGGCCGCACCACCGCCTTGGGGGTCAGCACGCCGGTTCTTCCCACCTGTACTACGATGTCCTCCACTACGGTGGGCTTGATCTCCGGAGGATACTTGTAGGCCGCAGCCCACTTGGGGAATTTGGCGGTATTGCCCAGCCGTTCGCGCTGAGACAAATCGTCCACCTTGATGACCGCGCCGTCGATATCACAGATCAGCTTTTCCCGGTTTTCGTTGATGGACAGCACTTCTGCATCAATTTCCGAAACTTTGGATAGCTTTTTATGGGGAATTACTTTGAATTTCAGGCTTTTCAGGTATTCCAGAGACTGGGTGTGTCCGGTAAATTCCACGCCCTCCGCAAGCTGGACGTTGAAAACATAAATGTCCAGTCCCCGCTTCGCCGCGATTTTCGGGTCGAGCTGCCGCAGCGACCCGGCGGCGGCGTTTCTGGGGTTGGCGAACAGGGGCTTTCCCAGCTCCTCCTGACGAAGGTTCAGCTTTTCAAAGCTCTTTTTCGGCATGAAGACCTCGCCCCGGACGATAAGCCGGGCAGGCGCTCCGGTCAGGGTCATGGGAATGGAGCGGATGGTTTTCAGGTTTTCCGTCACATCCTCCCCTACCGTACCGTCGCCCCGGGTCGCGCCCCGGACGAATTTCCCATCCACATATTCCAGCGCCACGGAAAGGCCGTCGATCTTCGGCTCCACGGAAAACTCCGCATTTCCCTCGGCGGCAATGGTCTTTTCCAGAAACTCGTTCAACTCTTCCATGCTGAACACGTCCTGCAAGCTCATCAGCGGCACAGGATGGGATACCTTTTCAAACTGGCTCAGCACTTCCCCGCCCACCCGCTTCGTGGGAGAATCCGCCCTGGCCAGCTCCGGGTGGGCGCTTTCCAGCTCCTCCAGCTCCCGGTAGAGCCGGTCGTATTCGTAGTCTTCCATGGTCGGGTCGTCCAGAACGTAATAGCGGTAGCCCGCTTCCTTCAGCTGATCGGTCAGCTGGTCAATTCTCTCTTTGGAATCCATAGTATCCTCCGGTCTGTAAATAAGTGCTGGGTACGTCGCCGATGATCACCGTCTCCGCCACCACGACCTCCGAATGGATGGTAAAGCTGTCCGTCTCCCCCATGACCAGAACCGACACATCCACGCTGACGATCATGTTCAGCTGGTGAAGCGTCTGGTTGATACCGGCCTGAGAAAAATTGCTTTCAAAGGTAGCGTCGCTGTTGCGGATGGACAGGATGTGTACCGGGATCGCCGGGCCTTTCCCGGAGAAAAACTCCGGCAGAAACAGGCTCCCCAGCGGTATGCCGATGTCCGCGGTGTCCAGGGCTAAAATTTCGTCGTTGATAATGTTCAGGATATCCGTTTTCAGGTGGTTGATCTCGCTCATGTTGGTTTTCAGAGCGGTGATGCGGCCGTCCAGATTCTTTTCAAAATAGACGATGCGGTCGTATTGAATGGTGCCGTTGGCAATCTGCTTGGCAATGGCGTCATTGGTCAAGTCCGACGTGGCGTTTTTCACCTGTGTTTCCGCCAGCTCCGTGACGATCTCCCGGTAGCGGCTGCGAAGCATCAGAAACGCCACCAGAACGATCACCGCCAGAACCAGCAGCGTGTAAAAAAATCTCCGAAGCCGCCAGCGCATACCCATCCCTCCTGTAGAGGATATGCCGGAATTGCAGAAGCATTACAGCTTTTTCATATGCGCCGAGGCGGTTTTTGCCATGAGCTTCTTGGTGCCGATGTCGTCAAAGGCGATTTCCAGCAGCGCATCGCCGCCCATTTTCCGCACGGACAGCACCAGTCCACGGCCAAAGGCCGCGTGCATGACCATATCGCCCTGATTCAGTTCCAGGCAGGGCGCGGGAGCGGCCGGGGCAGCAGAAAGAATGCTGCTTCTGGGCTTTCTGGACTGAGAAGTATGGGTACCATAGGGCGAATAACCGCTATGTTCGCTTGTCGAAGCCCGATGGTAGCCACCCTTCTTCACGATGCACTCCTCAGGGATTTCCCGAAGGAACCGGGAGGGCAGCGCCGACGACGTGCGTCCATAGATCATACGCTGGCGGGCGTGGGTGATGGTAAGGCTCTGCTTTGCCCGGGTAATGGCCACGTAGCACAGCCGCCGCTCCTCCTCCATTTCCTCCGCGTCGCCGATGGCGCGCATTCCGGGGAACAGACCGTCCTCAAAGCCCACGAGGAACACATGGGGAAATTCCAGCCCCTTGGCCGAATGCATGGTCATCATCACCACGGCGTCGTCGTTTTCGTTGTACTGCTCCAGATCGGTATACAGGGCAATTTCTTCCAGAAATCCCGCCAGAGTGGGCGTTTCCGCGTTTTCTACATAGGAGTTAATGCTGGATTTTAATTCTCGCACGTTTTCCAGCCGGGTCTTGTTTTCCTCGGTGTCCTTGCTTTCCAGCATGTCCACGTACCCGGTTCGGATGAGCAGCTCATCGTAGAAGTCCGGCAGGCTCATACCATTCTCCAGCAGCTGCGCCATGCCCTCGATGAGGGCGGAAAACTGCATCATCTTCATGGCAGACTTTTCCAGGGGCGCGTAGGAATAGGGGTCGGAAATCACGCTGTACAGCGGCTTTTCCTCGGCCTCCGCCAGCCGACGAGCGGTCTCGATGGTCTTCGCACCCAACCCCCGGGGAGGATTGTTGATGATGCGCCCCAGACGCAGGTCGTCCGCCCGGTTGTTGATGACGCACAGATACGACAGCATATCCTTGACTTCCGCCCGGTCGAAGAACCGCGTGCCACCGATGACCCGGTAGGGAATGCCGTTTCGTTTCAGGGCAAATTCCATTGCGTTGGACTGGGCGTTGGTGCGGTACAGAATGGCATAGTCCTTGAAGTTCTTCCCCCGGGAACCGGCCAGGATCTGCCCTGCCACAAAATTTCCCTCGCTGCCCTCGTCGGAGGCTTCGTATACCAGAACGGGGTCGCCCTGAGCGTTGGCCGTCCACAGCTTTTTTCCCTTGCGCCCGAGGTTGTGGGCAATCACCGCGTTGGCGGCGGTGAGGATGGCCTGGGTGGAGCGGTAGTTCTGTTCCAGACGAATGACCCGTGCGCCACGGTACTGCTTCTCAAAGTTCAGAATGTTCTCGATGGTCGCGCCACGGAAGCGGTAGATGCTCTGGTCGTCGTCGCCCACCACGCAGATGTTCTCGTGACCGCCCGCAAGCAGGGACGTCAAAAGGTACTGCATATGGTTGGTATCCTGATACTCGTCCACCAGCACGTACCGGAATTTGCGCTGATAATACTGCAAAACGTCCTCGTTCTGCTGCAAAAGCTGAACGGTGATGTAGATAATGTCGTCAAAATCCAGAGCGTTGTTGTCCTTTAACCGGGTCTGATACTTGCCATAGGCGCGGGCAATATGCTGCGCCCGGATGTCCCCGGTGCGCTCCGCCCTGTCCAGCATCTCCCCAGGGGACACCATTTTGTCCTTCTCCCGGCTGATAGCGCCAAGGACGTATTTCGCCGGAAACGTCTTGTCGTCCAGCTCCATGTCCTTGATGATCTCTTTCATGATGCGCTCGGAGTCCGAGGAATCGTAAATGGTAAAGCTCCGGGTGAAGCCCATTCGCTCGATGTCCCGCCGCAGGATGCGGCAGCAGGCGGAGTGGAAGGTCATTGCCCAAATATCCTGCGCCTGAGGGCCGAGAAGATTGGAAAGCCGCTCCTTCATTTCGTTGGCGGCCTTGTTGGTAAAGGTGATGGCAATGATGCTCCAGGGCGCGGCGGGTTCCACGGCGCAGAGGGCGTCCGCCCGGCGGGTATCATCGGGGCTGGGATCGTCCCCCAGATTTTCCAGAAAGGCCACGTCGTCCTCCGTGACGGCGTGGGAAATTTCGCAGCAGTCGCTGCCCCGGCCGAAGCGCATGAGGTTGGCAATGCGGTTAATGAGGACGGTTGTCTTGCCGCTGCCCGCGCCGGCTAGCAGCAGCAGCGGCCCCTCCGTGGTCAGCACGGCCTGACGCTGCATATCGTTCAGCTGTGAAAACTGCCGCTCGATGTAATTTTTTCGGGCGGTCAGGAATCGGGAGTCCATTTGTTCTGTCATAATTGCACCTGTCTTCAACATGATGCCATTATTTTAGCGCATTTTCGGCAAAAGGTAAAGAGGGAAAATGCCGCTTTACGCCATCAGCTCCCGAAGCATGGCGACGGCCTTCTTTTCAATCCTGGACACCTGCACCTGGCTGACGTTCATCACCGCCGCCACCCGCTGCTGGGTCAGGCCGTGGAAATACCGCAGCTGAATGACCATCCGTTCCCGCTCCGGCAGGCCGGAAATCGCCTGCCGCAGAGCGATTTTTTCCACCATCCGTTCTTCCGATTCCGTGTCTGTCAGAACGTTTTCCAAAGTGAAGCCCTCGTCCCCCGTTTCCCGCTGGATGGACTCCGTGGCGGCGGTGGCCGTTTCGGCCAGGGCGATTTCTTCCGGAGTAAGCCCGGTCTGACGGGAAATTTCCTGAATCGTCGGTTCCCTGCCCAGCGCCCCGGTCAGACGGCTGCGGGCGGCCTTGATGGTCGCGGCCTGTTCTTTCAGGCTCCGGGACACCTTGACCGCCCCGTCGTCCCGGAGGAACCGGCGAATCTCCCCGGCGATTTTCGGCACGGCGTAGGTGGAAAACTGGGTTCCGTAGGAAAGGTCGAACCCCTCCACAGCCTTGAGAAAGCCAAGGCACCCCAGCTGGTACAGATCGTCCGCTTCCGTTCCCCGGCCTAAGAACCGCCTTGCCACCGACCAGATCAGGCCGGAGTTTTCCTCCACCAGAGCTTCGGACGCCTCCCGGTCGCCCTGCTGTGCCTTGGCGATCAGTTCCTCCGTCCTGCTCATTGCCGCCGCTGCAGCTTCCGGCGCATATGCACCGTGGTTCCCTTTCCGGGCTTGGATGTAATTTCCAGATTGGTCATGAAGCTCTCCATAATGGTAAAGCCCATTCCGCTGCGTTCCGCGCCGCCGGTGGTGTACGCGGGACGTCTGGCCTGCTCTATGTCCGGGATGCCCACACCCTTGTCCTTGATAACGATGTCCAGCACGTTGTCCTTCAGGATACGGCAGCGCAGGGTGATGTTCCCCAGCTTTTCCGGGTAAGCGTGGACGATGCAATTGGTCACCGCCTCACTCACCGCCGTGCGGATGTCCCCCAGCTCCTCCAGCGTCGGATCCATCTGGGCGGCGAAACAGGCCACCGCCGACCGGGCAAAGGCTTCATTGGCGGATTTGCTGGGAAAATCCAGAATCATATAGTTGTCGAATTTCATGATACAGCCTCCTTGATCTCCACAAGCTTATCGATTCCCGACGCCCGGAACACCCGCATGGGCTGGGGCGCAATGCCCGTCAGAAGCAGCCGCCCCTCGATCTGGGTCATGCTCCTTAAGGCGTTGATGACCACGGCAATGCCGGAGGAATCCACAAAGGAAACCTCCTGAAAATCCAGCACGCAGACCTCCGGGGTATAGGCTTCGATTTTCGCGGCGATGGCCTGAATATAGGCTTTTGCGCAGTGGTGGTCAATTTCCCCGGTGAGCGCCACCGTCAGCCGTCCTTCCTCCAAAAAACTGGTAAAGTGCATATTGCTTCCCTCCTAGGTAAATTTGCTGATTAACAGTATAAAATCCCGTTTCCGATTTTTCAGTCGGAAACGGGATTGTGTAAAAATAATGCATCTATGCAAACGGCAAGATTGGCCGCTCGTTTGATTTCCTGTTGCACGGAAAAAACCGCAGGGTTTTCCTGCGGGTTTTGTTCATTTACAGGCTCTTCAGCGCCGCTTCGCTCTGCTCGAGACTCGCGATCAGGTCGCGGGTCTTCTGCGCCTTTCCCTTCTCCGCGTTCACCACGGCCTCGGGGGCGCGGGAGACGAACTTCTCATTGCTGAGCTTCGCTTCCAGAGAGCTTAAGAACTTGCGGTTCTTTTCCAGCTCCTTGGAGATACGGTCAAGCTCCTTGGCCACGTCCACCAGCTGACCCATGGGGATATACAGCTTGGCGTCGGCGGTGGGGATGGTCACCATGCCGTCCAGGTTCTCCGGCTCCTTGTCCAGCATGGTCACGGTGTCAGCGTAGGCCAGACGCTGGATGAAGCCCTCGCCCTCGGCATAGACCTGGGGCTTGGAGGTCAGCACGTACAGCGCCGCCTTCCGGGAGGGCGGAACGTTCATTTCCGCCCGGCGGTTGCGGATGGCGCGGATGGCGTCCATGACGGACTCCATGTGGCTTTCCTCCGCCTTGAAGGCCAGGTCTTCCCGGTATTCCGGCCACTTAGCATTGATCAGCGCGTCACCCTCGTGGGGAATGCTCTGCCAGATCTCCTCGGTGATGAAGGGCATGAAGGGATGCAGCAGCCGCAGGATCTGGTCAAGCACGTACACCAGCACCTGAATCGC